>JALYJX010000518.1 GCA_030775065.1 Gemmatimonadota bacterium
CGTTCGCAGATATCGGATCCCGGGACCGCCGGCAACCGGGATGTCCAGGTGGATAGGCGATGCACCCGTCGCAAGCAGCACCGACCCGAATTCCCGGCTGCTGCCGTCAGCGAAGGTGAGCCGGCGTGCAGCCCCGTCGAGCGCATGCACGGGCTTGTCGAGCACTAGCTCGATCTGGAGCTCCCGGTAGAACGCCGGCGCGTGCAGGGGAATCCACTCTTCAGGCGCATTTCCCGCCAGGTAGTCCTTTGAAAGATTTGGCCTGTCGTAGGGCGCCAGCGGATCGGAATCGAAGACCGTCACCGGCCCGTCGTAGAGCTCGCGACGCAGCATCTCAGCCGCGGCGTTTCCAGCGGAGCCTGCGCCAATTATTGCAACCGAGGCAGGCCGCGATGGAATTCCCCGTGCCGACACCGGCGCAGGCCGCGTCGATTCACGCTTCTCGCCGACAACGATCTTTCCGTCTCTTCGAGTAACAGTCCAGCAGGCGAGGTCGTTGAGCGCCGGAGCGCGAACGGCTGCCCCGGTCCGCAGATCGAAGCACGCGTGGTGCCATGGGCAGCGGACAGTTGTGCCAACGAGCAGCCCTTCAGCGAGCGGCCCGCCGTAATGAGTACATCCGGCAGCGACGGCAAATATCTCGTCACCCTGCCGCGCGACGAGCACGGCTTCTCCGGCCGCGTGGCCGAGAATCATCGAGCCCGGAGTGAGATCAGCTTCGGGTATTCCGTTGCCGAGATCCGGCCCTGTCAACTCGCTGTTTTCCAAGTCCTCTCCTCGGTTGGTCTGTGGTTCAGTACGAATCATACATTTTACGCGCAGAATTCGGGGTCACATTTCTATCGTTCGTGCGCTCCGACTATGCGAAGGCTGATGGCACTCCAATTGCCTTTCCTGTCTACACGATTCACGAGGCAACCGCCGCAAATCCGGGAGAGCACTATGGAAATGGAAACCCTGAAAGACCTTTATGTCGACCAGCTCAAGGACCTCTACAGCGCCGAGAACCAGATCATCAAGGCGCTTCCGAAGATGATCAAGGCGTCATCAAGTGACGAGCTGAAGCAGGCGTTCAGCCGGCACCTGAAGGAGACCGAGGTTCACGTGCAGCGCGTCGAGCAGGTATGTGACGACCTGGGTGTCAGCCCGAAAGGGAAAAAGTGCGTTGGCATGGAGGGACTGCTGAAGGAAGGCTCGGAGCTCATCAAGGAGAAACCGGAGCCCGACGTTCTGGACGCTGGCCTCATCGCCGCGGCTCAGCACGTGGAGCATTACGAGATGGCCGGTTACGGCTGCGTCAGGACGTACGCGAGACAGCTCGGATACGAATCCCAGGCCAACCTTCTGCAGGCGACGCTCGACGAGGAAGGCAGTACGGACAAGCTACTGACGCAGATCGCGGAGAGCTCGGTCAACATTGAGGCAGAGGTCTGAACCCGGCCGGGATCTTCACTGAAGAGGAAGCGACCACGAAGCACACGAAGAGCACGGAGGGCGCCGCGAGGCGCCCTCCTTTCGTTTCGCCACCAATTCTCCTGGTTTCCTCGGTGCTCTCTGCGCGAGCCGGTTGAACGAAACGAACCAGAACGCGCGGCCTGAACCTATTGAGTCGACGGACCCTCGCGAGATTTAGCTCACCCTGGCGATCGGGGGCGTACCGGCGCGAGCAGTTCCCCAAAAAAGAATTGCTCCGCGTTCTCCGCGTTCTCCGCGTTCTCCGCGTTCTCCGCGTTCTCCGCGTTCTCCGCGGTCATTTTCCCTTCCACGCGCGCGATGCATTCCGGGGAATCGTTTGCAACGCTGTTCACGTGGCGGGCGACCTCGTACGTCTCGAGATCGGCAGCATCATAGGATTTGAGCATCCGTAACAGCTCGCGCTGTGTGGCGGTACCGTCGAGCCATGCCGTCTGAGCATCATCCACGAGCAGGACAGGCGTGCGGTGATGATAGGGGCGCGTCCGCGGACCGGCTGACGTCGTGATTACCGTGCACGTCTCGAGCGGAGCGTCACCTTTCTCCCACCCGTCCCACAGACCGGCAAGGCCGAAAGCTCTGCCGTCGGCGAGCCGAAAATACATCGGGATCTTTGACTTCCCTTCCACGCGCCACTCGTAGTAACCATCGGCGAGAACGAGACAGCGCTGACTCTCGAGCGGCGTGCTGAACGCTGCTTTGTCACTGAGAGACTCGGCCCGCGCGTTGATCATCCGGTTACCGATCGACGGATCGGATGCCCAGGAAGGGATGAGCCCCCATCTCATCTGACGAACGGCTGGAGACCCGTCCTTCTCCCGGAGAATCGTCCACTGCTGCTGCGTCGGCGCGATGTTGTAGCGCGCCTCGAAACCCGGCAGCACCGGGGGAAGGCTGAACCGCTCGAGAATGTTCGTCGGGGCGTCGTGGAGAGTCGATCGTCCGCACATGAATCGAAACATATTCTGCGGGACTGCCCGGCGCGG
>JALYJX010000519.1 GCA_030775065.1 Gemmatimonadota bacterium
GGGCGATGAGGGGCACCACAATGGCGGATCTGAGCCCGAGCTCGCGACTGATTCTGAGGTGCTCTTCGTCGCGCGCCCCCGCCTCGATCATTTCATCGGAGATCTCGGGATACAGCTCGGGTGTCCCCTTCCTGAGAACGTTGTACACGCCGGTCGGAGCCGTCGGATCCGGTGGATATCGTTTATTCAGCTCGTACGCCCATCTCACTTTGTCGGGGTCGGCATGGGCGACGGCAAGCTGCTTGACTTTGCCGTCGTCTCCGACGATGTCCACTGCGCACCAGTCCGCAAACTCCGGAACGACGATGTGCGCGAGCTCCTTGAGCGTAGCCTCGTAGTTCAGAGAAGCGGAAAGGGTTTCGCTCGCGCGCGCAAGATATCGCGCGGATTCCTCAGCCCGCTTTATCGCGCTGATGTTCTTCCACTGCGCAGCAATGCCGCCGTCGGGCAGTGGGTAACAGAACATGAGAGCCCATTCTCCCCTGTCCGCGTAAAAGGCCTCGAAGGTGACTGGCTTTCTCTCCTCTGCGCAGCGCTTCATCTCCCGCTCGAAAGCCGTACCGCGAATGCTCGGGAAAACCTCCCACACATTCTTCCCGATCAGACTTCTGGCCTCACCGCGGCCTGCGCTCTCGAAGGCGCGTCCAGCTGGTGCGTTGATGAACCGGATTCCCCACATCGCATCGAGAACCACAAATGGGTCCGAGATGCTTTCCAGAATACCGCGCGAGAATTGCTCGGCCTCCTCCGCCTCGGCCGTTCGCTGTACCAGGGCTTCGCTCGATTGCTCCAGCTCCTCCTGCAGCGACTGCGATTCCTCGAGCTGCTGCTCGAGCTCCATCGCCTGCTGCTCCAGCTCCGTGACGAGAGAGGCGTTCTGCTCAGCCGCGTCGGTCGCGAGTCGGCGCGCCGCCTGAAGCCTTCCTGCGGCGGAGCTGACGACACCGGCAATCGTGAGGAAGACGAGAAGCTGGACGATCTCGACCGGGTCGGTGGGCGCAAAGCTGCGGACCGGACCCATGAAGAAGTAGTCGGCGAGGGCGACCGCAAGGAACGAAGCCAGCAGTCCCGGTCCAACGCCGCCGAACATCGCGGCACCGACCACCGCCGGCCAGAAGAAAACGAAGATGACCTGGTTGACGTACGGCCTGGCGACCACTGTAGCGAGAAGCGCAATCAAAACGAACAGAACCGCAGCGCCATATCGGATCAGCGGCGATCGGTGTACCGGACTGGGCACCCTTTTGATCGCGATGCTCACCGACGGAGTGCGGATTGGTCCTGTTCCCATTCACCAGAGGGTGACGGGTGCGCCTTGAGGAAAGGAAAAAGAAATGAGGCCCCATCACTGGCCCCAATGTAGTGTCATACGCAAACCGCGAACAGACCGCCGATCAACGCGTCGGCACTATAGCAATCGTGCACCGCGAAACGCAAACGGTGCGTTCCTCTTCATCGACGATCTCGACCATCCAGACGTGGGTCGAGCGTCCGATATGCGACGGTGTGGCTGTGCCGCGAACAGTCCCCTCGCGTTTCGCACGGACGTGGTTCGCGTTGATCTCCAGCCCAACGGCGCTGGAATGTTGCCGATCGATATTCATGATGGCGCCGAGCGATGCGAGCGTTTCGGCAAGCGCGACGGAAGCGCCCCCGTGGAGCAGACCGTAAGGCTGCCGCGTGCGCTCGTCGACAGGCATCGTCGCGACAACTCGCGAGGCTGTCAGCTCGAGGATTTTAATGCCCAGCTTCTCGGCTAAACCGTTCGTTGCGTGAGCGAGTATTGTTTCCTGCGAGTCGTTGGAAAGCGTCATTGTTTCGGTGGCGAGGGAGCGTCGGGAGCCGTTTAAGCGCGTTTAGTGACTGGCACCACTACATCGGTGGCATGGCACGTGCCCTTTAATTTTATGTTGGACTCCTTCTATCAGGACATAATCATGACAAACTCCAAAATTCTTGTAACGTTCGCGATTGCGAGCATCTTCGCCTGCGCAAAGACTGAAACGGCCTCGACGGACAGCCTCTCTCTCGCGGTGCGGAATCAGGCGACACTCGATTCGATATCCGCGGCCGAGCGGGCGGCGGCGGCAACAGCGGTCGCCCCTGTCGCCACTGATCCGGGTTACGCCCCAGCGGCGCCGACGCGGTCGACGGGCACGAGCGCGCGACGGTCGAGTGGGACTTCGAGCGGCACCGTATATCCTTCGCCGGCCCCGACGAGCTCGGGCACCGTGACAATCAAGAATACCGAGCGTGATGCGAAGATCGGCGCAGTTGCCGGTGCGGTCATTGGTGCAACGACGAGCAAGAACAAGGTGAAGGGCGCGATCGTCGGTGGTGTCATTGGTGCCGCCGCGGGTGCGGTGATCGGCAACAACATCGACAAGAAGACCGTGAAGAAGTAGGATATCCCTGCCACGCGCGATGTGACGTAAGGACGGGGCAGCGG
>JALYJX010000520.1 GCA_030775065.1 Gemmatimonadota bacterium
GAGTCGTCACCGGTGTCGCTCCTGGAACGGCTACGATCACCGCCACGATCGAGGGCCACGCGGCGTCGGTCGAAGTCACCGTCAAGGAAGGCGCTGTGGTGTCGAGCGCCGGCGCGTCGTTCAGCGTCCTTAACTCTACGGTTTCCCTCGAGATTCCCGCGGGCGCGCTCACGCAGACCCGGAACATCTCGGTCGCGCCGACGAGCAATTTTCCTGCGAACGAGCGCGTCGTAGCGGGGACGACCTTCGAATTCGGGCCGACCGGGACGACTTTCGCGCAGCCCGTCACCATCTCGATCAAATACGATCCGTCGAAGGTCATCAGCAGTCCCGACTCCGGCCTGCGGCTTTACGAGGTAGTGGGCACCGGATGGCGCGTGGTGCCTGAAAGCAGCGTCAACACGGAGACGAAGACGGTGACGGGCAAGGTGAGCCACTTCAGCGTCTACGGAGTTCTGCTGCAGGCGCCGGTGGCGACGATCACGATCAACCGCGACACGACGATTCAGGTTCAGAAATCCATTCAGTTCGCGGCCACTCTGAAGGACATCGAGCAGCTGAACCTGAATCGCGTTGTGACGTGGACCAGCTCGAATCCCGCCATCGTTTCTATCGACGCCAATGGTCTGGCGAGCACGCTTCTACCCGGACAATCGATCATCACCGCAGCGGCGGAGGGGAAGACCGCTACTGCGACGGTTACCGTGGTTCCGGGCCCGCCGACGGCGCTGTCCATCGAAGCGGGCCAAGGCCAGACTGCGACCGCCGGCAGTGCCGTAGCGACCGCGCCAGCGGTGAAGGTGACGGACGCATTCGGAAATCCGATTTCGGGATTTGCGATCACCTTCGCCGCAGCGAGTGGCGGTGGGACTATCACGGGTGCGGCAGCAACAACCAATGCGGCAGGAGTCGCCACTCTCGGAAGCTGGACATTGGGCACAACTGTCGGGCCGAACACGCTGACTGCGACTGCCGCAGGCCTCACTCCTCCTTCAGTCACGTTTACGGCGACAGGTGGAACGGGATCGCCTTCGACAGTGGTCGCTTCGGGGGGCAACAACCAGACAGGGACAGCCGGTGGGCCGGTTGCAACTGCGCCAACGGTAAGAGTCACCGATTCCAACGGAAATCCAGTGCAGGGGTTCACGGTAGTCTTCGCGCCCGGTGCAGGCAGCGGAATGGTCACGGGCGGATCCGTGGCTACGAACTCATCGGGCATCGCCGCTCCGACTCGCTGGGTGCTTGGATCGACGCCCGGCGCTCAAACGCTGGTGGCAACCGCCGGCTCTTTGAGCGGGAGTCCCGTAACGTTTTCAGCGACTGCAGTCGCTCCGATTCCGGCGAAGATCGTCAGCACCAGCCCTGATAATCAGACGGCGATAACACGGCGGGCCGTGGGTACTCCTCCGGCCGTTCGCGTATTGGACGCCGCCGATGTTCCCGTCCCGGGTTACACCGTGACGTTCGCGGTGACCAGTGGTGGCGGCAGCGTGACGGGTGCTACTGCCGTGACCAATGAGAGCGGCCATGCCTCTGCAGGAAGCTGGGTCCTGGGGCCGACGCCAGGAACGAACACGCTCACCGCAACGGCCGGGACTCTTCAGGGAAGTCCGATCACTTTTACAGCCACTGCAATCGCGGCGACCCCGGTAGCGATCGCGGTGAGTGCGGGACAGGACCAGAGCGCAGTGACGGGCTCGCAGGTTCCAGTCAAGCCCGCTGTTCTCGTGACCGACGCCAGCGGCATCGGCGTTTCGGGAGTCACAGTCGTATTCAGCATCCGTAGCGGAACCGGCAGCATCACCGGTGCAACTGTTGTTACCGATGCCACTGGCATTGCAACCCTCGGCAGCTGGACCCTTGGCCTCGGCGCGAATTCGCTCTTTGCCAGCGCCGGCAGCCTTTCCGGCAGCCCGCTGGTATTCAATGCTCTCGGCACCCCCCACCTCCAGCTCGTGACTTTCGGTGATTCCAACACCGACTACGGATACTCGGGAAGCAATTTTTCTGTCATTGCCAGCTCCTACGTGGGCAACTTCCCCGCGAGGCGACTTGGCCCGAACGATCCGAATAGCTCGTTCCAGCTGTCAGGAAAGATCGAGAGCCGCTGGCGTGCCAGCCGAAGCCAGACGATCGTCGTGGTGAACCACGGGATCGGCGGGACCACGACAGGGACGGGCCGCACCATCGTCGGAAGCCCAAACGCGCGTGAATCCGTGAACGGCGTAACCCGATTCGAGGGCGAGGCGCTCCGCGTCGGCTACCCTTGGAGCGGTGGTGAGCCGCCAAGCGATACATACCCGTCAGGGTCCATCCCTCGGGTCCAGGCGTTCACACCGCGGACTTCGGATTTCCTGTACATCTCCATGGGTACGAACGACGCCGGCGCGGGAATATCCACTGCTTCAACCCTCATCAATCTGGAATGGATGGTGGATTTGTG
>JALYJX010000521.1 GCA_030775065.1 Gemmatimonadota bacterium
GCGGCAACGCCGATCGGTTGGAACTTGGTGAAGACCGGATCCTGCGCCAGCCAATCCACCGGCGCGCCTTTGCGCTTGGCGTCCTCGGCATTGTGAATGTAGGTGTTGAGCACTAGCGGAAACTCGCCGGCGGCGAGCAGACCGGTGATAATCGTCAGTCCTGAATAAAGTTTGAACTCCTGAGCGCCGAGTTTTTTCATGTAGGTCAAGCCTTTATCCTGGCCCAGCCGTTTGAGCTTCCAGGAAAACCACTCGGGCTTGGTGTGATCCATGCCGATCTTGCCGCGCCATTTCGGGTTGAGTAAATCTTCATCGCTCACCGGCACTTCGCTGCGCTTCACCATGCGTGTGTTGTAGGCGATGACATTGGGCATCATGTAGATCGCCGCCCAAAATCCGTCGCTGTCGAAGAAGCCTTTCTGTAAATTTTTCACTTCCGGCGAAAGATATTTCGCCAACAGGTTTCTCTTCTTGAGAAAATAGGCCTGGGTCTCGGCGGACTGGACGACATCGAAGTCGAAGCGCCCGGCTTGGGTCTCGGTCATGATCTTGGTGAGCAGCCGTTCGCCGACGGCACGAAACATATGGACCTGCAGGAATGGATACTTGGCGCGAAAGGCATCGTTGAGCTTCTGTGCTTGCTCGACGGTCATCGAGGTGTAGAGGACCAGCGATCCTTCTTTCTTGGCGCCCTCGATGAGCGTTTCGTGAGTGTTGGCGCGCAGCGGCGCCGTGAGGATAATAGTTAGCAATGCGCACAGTGTTGGAATAGTGCCTTTAACCATCATGAAATCTCGATCCTAACCGGTGCCGGATTCTATCAAGGGGTTAGCGAGAGGGTCAACCGGGTCCCCGCGAAGTTTCCTTGCACGAAACAAAAAAGGGATGCCGATGGGCATCCCTTTGATTAGCGGATTCGAGTATTAACGGTTAGGCGGTTGCGAGCAGCGCCTGGAAGTCGTCGGGGAAAAGTTTGAGGGCGCTTTCGATGGGCGGACCGGGCATGGCGATCAGGTTACAGAACCCTTTGCCTTTATTAAAAGCGAGCACTTTGCCGAATTGTTCCAGGATCGCCAGGCTGCCCTGGCCTTGTTGAATTTTTTTCATCAGCAGAGAAAGCGTGTTGGTCTCCATGCGGCAGGCGGCGCATTGGCCGCAAGATTCGGCGGCAAAGAAGCCGGTGATGCGCACCAACTCGTCGACGATGGAATCGCCCTCGCGGACGATATGGACTACGCCGCAGCCGAGCATGGAACCGGCTTCTCGCATGGCGTTGGGTTCCAACGGCGTATCGATCTTGTCGGCGGGCAAGTAGGCGGATGACGGCGAGCCGGGCATGATCGCTTTGATTTTTTTGCCATCTTTCAGGCCGCCGCCGCATTCTTCAATCAGGTAGCGCAGCGGCGTGCCGAAGGGGAGCTCGTAGATGCCGGGTTTTTTAACCTCTTCGGTTTCGTTGAGGGCGAACAGCATGGTGCCGGGACAATCTTTGGTGCCGAAGCCGCGATACCAGTCGGCGCCTTTCAACAAAATGCGCGGCACGTGGGCCAGGGTCTCGACATTATTGACCGACGTCGGTTTGCCGAACAGGCCGACGGTGACGGGAAAGGGCGGTTTTTGCCGCGGCAAGGGTTTCTTGCCTTCGATCACTTCGAGCACGGCGGTGTCTTCGCCGGCGACGTAGTTGTGCGGCGCAGGGACGATCTCGATGTCGAGGTGGTAATCGCTGCCAAGAACTTTTTCGCCCCAGTAGCCCGCTGTTCTGGCTTCGCCTAGAGCGTCATGGACGCTTTTGATCGCCGCTTCGTAGTTGGCGTTGATATAAAGATAGGCCTTGGCGGCGCCGATGGCGAAGGCGCCGAGCACTACGCCTTCGATGACCAGATGCGGCAGATTTTCCAGCAGCACGCGGTCCTTGCGGCTGCCCGGTTCATCTTCGCCGCCGTTCATTACCAGATAGCGCGGCAGTTCGGCAGCTTCGCGGGTAAACTGCCACTTCTTGCCGGTGGGGAACCCCGCCCCGCCATGGCCGCGCAGTCCGGCGTCGGAGATTATTTTAATCACATCGTCGGGGCTTCCTTTGAGGGCCTGGGTCAACGCGTCATATCCGCCGCGGGCCTGATATTCTTTCAGCCCTTCGCGGCCCTCGACCACGCCCTTGGGGAAAAGGATGCCTTCCATGGGTTAGAATACTCCCGTGTCGAGTAGTTGGTAGATCAATTCCTTCAATGACGAATCGATGGTGTCCAAGCGTTGCACATGGGGTCCGCCGGCGAGATGGGCGACGATGTCGTCGAGATCCTCGCTCTTGACGTGAGCGTACCAATTTTTTTCAGGATAAATCACAACATTGGGACCTTCCTGGCAGGCGCCAAAACACATGTAGGGTTTGACGTCGACATCAGTTAGCCCCTTGGCGGCAATTTTTTGTTGCAGT
>JALYJX010000522.1 GCA_030775065.1 Gemmatimonadota bacterium
AGTCTAGATAATCTTGACGACAAGCTACATAAATGAGAAATAGCGGAAAGCAAGACAGCAGTGTAGAGCCCAAGCGCAGCGAGACGAAGGGGAAGCTCGGGAATGATGTTGATGCTTTATTCAGGCTCTCATTGCCAGAATTCACAGGCGCGCGCAATACACTGGCCGCGCGGCTAAAAAAGAGCGGGCGTGGCGATGAGGCGTTTCTCGTGAAGGCGTTGGTCAAGCCTTCCATCTCGGCGTGGGCCGTGAACCAACTCTACTGGAATCATCGCGACGCATTCGACCGGCTGATCGCGTCAGGTGAGCGCTTCCACAGAGCCCAGGCATCTCCCCTCGCCGGGAAGTTCGCAAATTTGCGCGGAGCCCTCGACGCGCGACGCGAGGCGCTTACGGACCTTTCAGATCTGGCGACTTCATTGCTGCGAGATGCTGGTCACAACCCGTCACTAGACACTGTCCGCCGCATCACGACGACTCTGGAGGCAATGTCCGTCTACGCATCGCGTTCTGATGCTCCGCGTCCCGGGCGTCTGACCCACGACGTCGATCCTCCGGGTTTCGACTCACTCGCATCCTTGGTTCCAGTCGCCGGCGTGACGCAGCCGACCGAGGAACCGGCTCGGTCCTCACAGAAGTCCAGCAGTGCTCCCACGAACACGCGGCGAAAGCTGGCGCCGGATGACGACGTACGTCAGCTTGAAGAGGCGCGTAAGGCGAAGATGGCTGCCGCGAAAGTTTCACTGCAGGAGGCAAAGAGATCGCTGACTGAAGCCCGAGCCAGGGCACAGAGTTTGGAGGTAACACAGAAAAAGGCTTACGCGGAGGCAAAGCAGGCCGAGAAGCACAGGCGCGACGCCGAGGAGAGCTTGGAGAAAGCAAGAGCCGTCGCGGAAGATGCGGCCCGACGCGCGCAGAGCGTTGCAGTCGACGTGAAAGAGGCTGCGACGGAGGTGGAAGACGCCCAGCGCACAGTCGAAAGGGCGTCCAAAGAGCTCGAGTCATTGTTTCGAGCAGGAAGGTGATGCGTCCCGAGTCTGGACTCAACTCTCGATACGGCTTTGCCGCCTGAGTGGTGGGCGACCGCTTGTTGATACGAACGGAACAGCGGCGGATGGTCCAGCTTGTCTTCAAGTCGACCGACGCTCGCGTTTAAGGAAACTGCACAACCTAATGTCCGATATGCTTCAGCTTGTCGTAATGATTCCCCAGACTCAAGCATTGATACTACCCGTTACGTCGTACATGAGTGTTGGCAATCTTGGCGACAAGCTGAAGCATGTCGGACATTTGGTTGTCACAGTATAGAGTTGCTATGGAGTCATATGGAACTAGGACGAATTAGTGCCATCTTTCGTTACCCAGTTAAGTCAATGGCCGGTGAATTACTAGATGTTGCAAGGCTAAGTTGGCATGGCATTGAGGGTGATCGTAGGTTAGCTTTTCGGCGACTCACTGACAAAAGTGGGTTCCCATGGCTGACAGCGAGCAAATTACCGCAGTTGCTCCTCTATAAACCATTCGGGCTCGACAGCAACACTGCCGAGCTACTCCCAACGCACGTTCGTACGCCGGACGGGAAAGAAAAGAATTTCGGATTTCGGATTGCGGATTTGAAAAACAAGTACGAACTCCGAAGCGACGAACTACGGGAGGAACTTTCGAGCCGGTATGGCAGTGATGTCGAATTGATGAATCTCAAGCATGGCATCTTCGACGAAGCCTGTATTTCGGTACTCAGACTCAGCACGGTGCATTGCAGCGCGCGCGAATCAGGCCGAGAGGTTGACCTTCGCAGATTTCGACCAAACGTTGTGATCGAAACAGATAGCGCTGAGCCGTTTGAGGAAGACAGATGGGTGGGCCGGACATTGATGTTTGGTGAAGGGAACAGCGGGGCAGCCCTCAGGGTTACTATGAGGGATGAGCGATGTGTCATGGTTAATCTTGACCCAGACACAGCCGAGCGAGATTCTGAAGTGATGAAGACTGTTGTTCGTATGAACGAGAATTACGCCGGCGTATACGGCACCGTGGTGAGGGCGGGCGAGCTTCGTGTCGGTCAAGTCGTTACCTTGGGAGGGTAGGACATCGTGAAGCGCATCAGCTTTGCCTCAAAAGTCCTGCGGACGCCATCTGGATGGTATCGCAGCACAAGTTCGTAGTAATCAGTCAACGCACAGAACCGCTTGCGGTAGCCAGCGGATGCTAAGCTCAATCAACGCGTCGTAGATGGTTTTGTGCGTTACAAATGCTTAATGATTGACGTTAACCATTAGTCTTGAACTTAGCATCCGCTGGCTACCGCAAGCGGTTCTGTGCGTTGACTGATTTCTACGAACTTGTGCTGCTATACCACCCAGATGACGTCAGCAGGACTTTTGAGGCAAAGCCTATCTCTTCAACGTTTGGCGACGATTAATGGTCGT
>JALYJX010000523.1 GCA_030775065.1 Gemmatimonadota bacterium
ACGCAAATGCGAACGCGGCTCCGCCGGCGGACCTTGCAATCTGGCGCCCAGGTTCTGGTGACTGGTGGGTCCTCGGCGGACAAGGTTCTCAGCAGGTAAGTCAATCCTGGGGAACGAGCGGCGACGATCCTGTCGAAGGTGATTATTCATGAAAAGGTCAACTAGTCACAAGCTGTTTTTATTCTCTGGTTTAAGCGCAATTCGGTTAGCGGAAAAGTTGCCGGCGTTGCGAGTACTTTCCGATATCGACCGATTTCGGTTTGCTCTTTGAGAGTTTAGCTGTCCGTTGGTCTCCTTTTCCGTTTGCGGATAATGTCGGCCGTCGCTTGCGAGAGTATCTTTTCCCAGTCGGTTTCCAATGGCCTGGTCGGATCGAATATGAGATCCGACGAACTGATCGAGGGCAGATTCGGATCGGCAAGCCTTGCTCTTCGTTGTTCGACTATCGCTTCGTAGAGCCTTTCGGCATTGGCGGCCGCCTGTTTCGTTATCTGAGATTTAAGCTTGCGGCCCTGGACTCCGATGCCGGTCCCGAAGAGAGCCGAACGAGAGCCGATCCTGGTGACGGCGGACTTAATGGCGACGCCGAGCTTTCTTCGAGCGAGGTAGCGCCAGCGGGCACGCTTTTCCTGTGTCAGACGCGGAAGCTTGTAGATATAGTCCTCCTCGTGTGTGAGCAGGTGATGAACCAGCTCGATGAGCTTACGCGAGACGGCGACGACGGCGACGTTGTGACCACGCTTTTTGTAGATGCGTGTGTAGACAGCACGCATCGGCCCGGGCGATTTGCGCAAGGCTTCGGCGGATTCGATGAGAAGCCAGCGGGCCTCTGCCCGTCCCTGTTTGGTTATCCGCCCGTTGCGTGAGCTGTCGCCCGATTGCTTTGTCGATGGCACTACGCCGAAGTAAGCGGCGAGCTTCTTCTTGTCGGGAAAACGAGTGACATCGCCGATGGCGGACATGATGCCGGCACCGGTCACGAGATTGATGCCCGGAACGCTCATTAGTCGATCGAGCTGCTCTTTGAGATGCGGGTGCAGGGCGATGTAGGAAGCGATGACGCTCTCGAGGTCGGCGACCAGTGCATCGATGCGGTCGATCTCGTTCAGCAGAGAACCGATGCGCATGCGATCGAGTTCCGGGATGTTGTCGCCGATATCTCCGGCGATGATCTCGTCAAGCCACTGACGTCCGGCGGTGCCGAACAGATCCGTATGTGCCTGGTGCACCAGATTGCGGTGAAGAACCGAATGCACGGAGTTCTTGCATTCGGTCCGGCGTCGAACAAGAGAGACGCGGTCGCTGATGAACTGCCGAAGGCTTTCCGTGTCCTCGTCCGGAAGCCATACCGTGGGAAGATAACCGACGCGTGCAAGCTCGGCGAGAACGCGTGCGTCGATCTTGTCGGTCTTTATCTTGGCCTGTGCAATGACTTTCGTCTTGATCGGATTCGAGACAATGATCTTCGCTTTTGAGTTATCACGTATGAGCCGTGCAATGGATGTCGAGTTGGTAGTTACTTCCAGTGCGACCGTATCTGTTTCTCGCAACTCACCCGCCAACGCGAGGAACTGCTCGCGAGTAGTGGGATGGCGCTTTGAAAAGACCTGCTTGCCCGACGCGTCGAGAACCGCAAGCTGCGTCTCGCGTTTGGCGAGATCGACACCGAACCACCGTTCGCCCTCAAGGAGCGAAACTTGTTTAGATAGAAATGTCATCACTCTTTCCTCCTTTCGTAAAAATGAAATAAGCGGGCAAACCGCCAAAAGGCGAGCGACAACTATTCATTCGAGCTCCGGCAATAGCCCCGATATGAGTCCTGCCGGATACTTTTCGCAAAACAAAAACGGGACTATACTTGGCTCAAGTGGGCGCGTGCGGCCAGGACTCTCAGTTACGACGACAGGCTCTTGGCAGATGCCATGGCCTATACGTAAACCCGAGATGACCCGCAGCGATACTCGCCTCCAGGCAGTAAGCTTGGGCGGCGAGCAAAAAGTCGCGACGCATCCTGTTGCCCAGCTTAACAACGAGGATATTCCCGTCGCTAAACTGCTGCAAGGTACGCACCGCTCACTTTTACCACGCACCCACTCTTTTCATACCAGTTACGACTCCTTCGGTAATCAAACGACGAGTTTCTCAACCCGCTACAAATATACCGGCCGGGAATACGATACGTTTTCAGGGTTCTATTACTATAGGGCGCGGTGGTATGACGGGAATCTCGGAAGGTTCGTGTCGGAGGATCCGATCGGGTTCAGGGGCGGAGATGTAAATCTGTATGGGTATGTAAAAAATAGGCCTTTGCGACATAGAGATCCGCGGGGATTGGATGATGCGGATCGTGATTGGGAGGACAAAATAAATCCACCGAATCGTCCACCTAACCCTTGGCACTGGTCGCACAATGAGAGAGCAGA
>JALYJX010000524.1 GCA_030775065.1 Gemmatimonadota bacterium
CCCCTGCGCTCGCCGCGAAGCGTGCGAGAGCATCTGCATGGCGCTCCACGAGCTCGGTAGCCGCTCGTGAATCGCCCGCCTTCCACCGCTCGATCAATATGGAGTCGGCTTCGTCGGGGCGCCGTTTTGTTCGAGGATTCATTCAACTCGCATGTTAGACGCTATCCGGGGGCGAACGTTAACGCATATGATTATCGAGCATGCGACTTCGCCAATGGGAAAAGAGCTGCGAAACCCTGAAGTAATTGCCCACCGTGGCATTCGCGACAGATACCCCGAGAATTCGCTTCCGGCCTTCGAGGCGGCATTGGATGCGGGCGCCGACGGTGTCGAGCTCGACGTTCATGCAACACGTGACGGAGTTGTCGTGGTCCATCACGACCCGCTACTTCCGCCAGCCGTCGACTCTCCGATTGCTGGGCGCGCGATCGCGTCTATTTCGCTCGCAGCGCTCGACAGTTTCGAGCTGGCTCCCGGCGTCGGGCTTCCCACGCTTCAGGAGGCGTTGCAGGCAATCGGCGCGCGTGCCGCCGTATACATAGAGATAAAGGCGCGCGACATTGAGGCGCGCGTGGCGGCCGTCATATCGAGCGTTCCGGGGGCAGCCGCGCGCTGCGCCGTTCATTCATTCGACCACCGCATCACAAAAAGATTCGCCACGCTCGCGCCGCATGTCCCGGGAGGAATCCTCGAGGTGGGATACCCGGTGGAGCCGTCGTCCCTCCTGGAAGCGGCCGACGCCAGAGATCTCTGGCAGTCATGCGAGTTCATCGATGAAGCGCTGATCACCGCGGTCCACAGTTGCGGTGGTCGTGTCATAGCGTGGACATGCGACGACCCCGCGCAGTGGACGCACTTCCGCGGCATTGGCGTGGACGGTATCTGCACGGACAGAAGCGCTGCCTGCGCGAGCTGGCTCCGGGAAATCGACGAGAGCTGAGGATACCACAATTCCCTTACAACGCCGACCGTGCCGAGCCGGAGGTGGCGAGCTATGTTTTCGGCCGCGTCGAAGCGAGAACGCTTCGCCCATGAACAACAGGAGGAATTCCATCTCGATGCGACACTATTTCGTATGTCTCACCGCGCTCACGACATTTTCGGCGGCGGCGTGCCGGCCGGCTCCAGGGTCTCAACGGCCATCACCGGCATCCGGAACAGATTCGGCAGTCGCTGCCGCGGGATTGGGCTCGAAGTCACTTCCCAACGCTGACCCATTTCCCAGCACGTACGTTCGAGTCGCTTCGGCACCTCTCGTCATTCGAAACGTGCACATCATGACGGCGGCCGGCCCGACGATCCGCAACGGCGCGGTCTCGGTCGCAGACGGAAAGATCGTCGCGGTCGGGGCAACGGTTGATGTTCCGCCTGGTGCGGTCGTGATCGACGGCACCGGCAAGTACGTCACGCCGGGAATCGTGGACGTCCACTCGCATCTCGGCGTCTATGCCTCGCCGGGCGGCGCCGCGTTGAGCGACGGCAACGAAGCCACAAACCCGAGCACGCCGCACGTCTGGGCGGAGCATTCGGTTTGGCCCCACGATCCGCAGTTTCCGCGCACCCTCGCGGGAGGGGTGACAACGATCCAGGTATTACCTGGATCTGCCAATCTCATTGGCGGACGCAGTGTCGTACTAAAAGTGGTGCCGTCACGCACGGTTCAGGGCATGAAGTTCCCGGGTGCGAAGTACGGCCTCAAGATGGCCTGCGGCGAAAATCCGAAGCGAGTCTACGGGACGCGAACCAACGGACCCTCCACACGCATGGGAAACGTCGCCGGCTATCGCACTGCCTGGATCAACGCCGAAGCGTACCGCCGGAAGTGGGACAAGTGGAATGATGACCACAATGGCGAACCGCCGACACGCGACCTCGGGAATGAGACTCTCGCCGAAGTGCTCCGCGGAAATATTCTCGTTCACAACCACTGCTACCGGGCAGACGAGATGGCGCAGATGATCGACATCGCGCGCGAGTTCGGCTACAGGATCCGCTCATTCCATCACGGGGTCGAGGCGTACAAGATCGCTGACCTCCTGGCAAAGGAAGGAATCGGAGCGAGCGTCTGGGCCGACTGGGGCAGCTTCAAGATCGAAGCTATGGACGCGGTTCGCGCTAACCTGCCGCTTGTCGACCGCATTGCCGGTTCGCATGCAATGGTCCATTCCGATGATCCCTCCGGCTCACAGCGGTTGAATCAGGAAGTGGCGAAGGCGATGAAGGCGGGAATCGAGGCGGGGCTTCCCGTCACGGCCGACCAGGCGCTTCGCTGGATGACGATCAATGCTGCGTGGGCGCTCGGCCTCGATGACAGGATCGGATCGATCGAGAAAGGAAAGAACGCGGACCTCGTGCTGTGGTCAGCGGATCCGTTCAGTGTCTACACGCGAGTAGAGAAAGTGTGGGTGGACGGTGCCA
>JALYJX010000525.1 GCA_030775065.1 Gemmatimonadota bacterium
GACCTGCACAGTGGTTACCTACGACGCCGTGAAGCAGCGCGTCAAGCTGAACGACGGCTGGGGATACACGAGAACTTTCGCGGTCAAAGACGTGTGGCAGGGTCCGCCGCGCAAGGCCGGATTGCATGGCGACCGCACGCGCATGTACGTGACTCTCATCGGTGCGGGCGCGGGTCTCGGGGCGGTGATCGGCTCGATCATCACTGCATTGGTCATGCGCTGATCGGCAACGTCAACGCAAAATGAGGGGCCCGGTCGAGCCCCTCACTCGATTCGAATCACCCGGCGAAGATGTAACGTGCCCCAAGCTCCTGCGCCCGCGCCACGGCCATGACACCCGACGGAACCAGCACGACTCCGGGCAGCAGCCCGGCAACCCAGTCCTTTCGCACTACGGCGGGATCCAGTCCCATCTTGGCCGCCGCACCGCTGCTGTATACCGTCATTGCGAGATCGCACGCGCCGACGAGCACACCGCCCTTCATCAGCTCCGCGATACCAACACCCGTTATCGGCAGGCCGGTCATTGCCGCGTACGGGTTCTTCGTTGCCGGCACGTCACCGATCTTGATGTCGAACTGCTCCCCGAGCTTGTACTTGGACCACAGGCTGTCCTGGAATGCCAGCGGCAAGGCCGCGTGTCGCAGGATCACCATGGCGCTCGAGGATTCGCCGGGGTAGCTCGCCTCCGTGGTCATGCGATAAACTCGCGGCCAGATAGCCGGGTATCCGTGATTGGGTTGCGGGGCGTCGAAAACCGCCCGATGCTTGCCGTCGAGCTTGCCGAACCAGGCTTCCAATTGTGGATCGGCCACGCGTGATATGGCAGCGTTGGCTTCTTCCGGCACCAGGCTGGCGACACTGATACCCATCGCGGCAGCGGCGACCTGGCCGATGAAGCCGCGCCGTGGGGTGGAGGAAGCAGACCCGTCCGGCATGATAACCTCCTTGGAATTCGGTAGAGTCATGTACGGGAGCGACGCCAAGAATATAGTCTAATGTTTGCTTGGAAACGCTCGTCGCCACTAGTTGAACAAGGCATCACGGCCCCGCAGAATATTCAGCAAGCCTTCCCGAAGGGATTAGCTGATATGCAAGAGTCGGCAGCACGAACGACGGACGATACTCTTACGCGTTGCGCCTGGGCACGAACTCCGCTCAGCATTGCGTATCACGACGCCGAGTGGGGCGTCCCTGTGCACGATGACAGGATCCTGTTCGAGTTCCTCACTCTCGAAGGAGCGCAAGCTGGTCTGAGCTGGGAGACCATTCTAAAGAAGCGACCGGGTTATCGCGAAGCGTTCCTCGACTTTGATCCAGCGAAGGTTGCACGGTTCACACCCGCACGAGTTGAACGGCTGCTTCTGAATCCAGGGATTGTTCGGAACCGGCTCAAGATTGAAAGTACTGTCCGGAATGCGAAGGCCTTTCTCGCTGTTCAAAAGGAGCTCGGCAGCTTCGACGCCTATGTGTGGGGTTTCGTTGGGGGAGCACCTCTGGTAAATCGCTGGCCGTCGCTCGAAGCCGTTCCTGCCCGCACCGTGGAGTCGGACACTCTCAGCCGCGATCTCCTCCGCCGGGAATTCAAGTTCGTCGGCTCGACGATCTGCTACGCCTTCATGCAGGCTCTCGGACTTGTCAACGATCACACTACCGACTGCTTTCGCTATAAGATCGTCGGACGCCGCGGCTCAGGGGCGAGACAATCATGATTCCGGAAGGACGTGAAAGTGGGATCGCAGTCTCTGTGCGTCCTGCACGCATCCTGGATGCAGATGACGTAGCACGATTGACGGCACAACTCGGGTACGATGCTGAGCCTTCCAACATTGCAGCGACGCTGGCGCGCATCCTGTCGCGCCAGGATCAACAGTTCCTTGTCGCTGAGCTCGAGGGTCGTCCGGTCGGGTGGCTCCACGCGCTGATTGTAGAGTACGTAGAATCAGGGTCATTCGTCGTAATCGGCGGACTGGTGGTAGACAGCAACCACAGACGAAAGGGAGTTGGAAGGCTGCTCATGCAGCATGCCGAAGCGTGGGCGAAGGCACGGGGCTACTCGATCGTCAGGCTAACGTCGAGCACCACCCGCGCGCCGGCGCATCAGTTCTATCAGGAGCTGGGCTATGCGAAAATCAAGACGCAATACGCATTCGTGAAGTCAATCGACGACGAGGGGAAAGAGATTTTGCAGCGGTTCATCCCACGAGTTGACGCATAAGTTGCCTCCAGCCTCCGTACTGAAGCCTCTAATTGGAGCAGATCATGACACCCTCGCCCTCTTCAAGGAACGACGCAAGACGGATTGGAGCGCAAGTTCGAACGTACCTTGCGGCATTGCCGCCGAATGCTCGCAAGAACCTCAAGAACATCCGCGATAGCATTCGCGATGCGGCGCCCGGTGCAGTCGAGCACTTCAGC
>JALYJX010000526.1 GCA_030775065.1 Gemmatimonadota bacterium
GCCCTCCACCGGCCGGCCGGCCGCGGCTACCATCACTTCACGACGGTGAGGGTCATGTCGACCTTCACCTTCGTCCCCTCAACTTCGATCGCGTAGACGAGGCCGATGTCCATAATGTTGAGGTCGAGCTCGGGGTCCTTCACTCTTCGAAGGGCGAGCTTCACCTGGTCTTCGCTGACTACCGGATTGGACGAAGGCGGCGTGGTGACGGGCTGATCGGACATACTATAAAGATAACCGCTCTCAGTGCCACGTACTGTGACGTGCGGCCACGATCAACGGAGAGAATCACAGGTGCGACGCGGGAGGAATCCAGTCGCGAGGTCGCGGGTGAGGTTTCAGGGAATTCCTCGCACCTCACCTGACGCTTTCAAGCCTCGGCTCCTGTCGCCGGGCACCCGTGTCTCTCTTTGTAGAACTTGGCGGCGCTGATCCGCGTTATTTCTTCGTCGACTTGGCCGAAGTCTTCTTCGCGACTGCGCTCTTGCTCAACGAGCGCTTGGCCGAGCTCGCGGCCTTCTTCTTCCTGAGCGCGGCGGCCCGCGCCTTTGCGCTCCGGCTCTTTGCCGACTTCGACGACGCAGCGCGGCGGCTCGCCAGCGCACAGCTCACACGAGCGCGTGACCGGCTCGCGCGAGTCGACTTGCCGCGACGAGACTTCAGCGCGGAGCACCGCACCGGCCTGACGACCGGGTTCCATCCAATCTCGCGGTCGCTGCGGAACGCGCTGGGCATCGCGAGCACCGGCGTCGTGCCGTCAACTACCGCCAGGACAGCCGCGTCCGACAGGTCGGCACGCACGTCCATGATGATCTTCCCGGGACGGCGCGCCTTTGCGGCGTGAACGCGATTCGTCAGGAGGATGACGAACATCTCGCGATCCGGGTCGATCCAGACCGACGTCCCCGTGAACCCCGTGTGCCCATACGCACGCTCGGTGAGGTACTGTCCCGAGCCGTAGTCGCCATCGGCCGTGTCCCAGCCGAGTGCGCGATGTCCCGCCGTGCGGCGGGTAAACAGGGCGACTGTCGGCTCCGACATGATGTGAACTCCGTCGTACGTGCCGCCGCTCAGCATCATCTGCGCGAAGATCGAAAGGTCAGCCGCGGTGCTGAACAGTCCCGCGTGACCCGCGATTCCGCCGAGAGCATAAGCGTTCTCGTCGTGCACTTCCCCTTTCAGCGGATACCCGCGGGGCGGAGTCACCTCGGTGGGCGCAATGCGATAGCGCACCGAGTCGGCCGGACGGTAGAACGTGTCGCGCATTCCAAGCGGGCCGAAAACGCGCCGCTCGAGGAAGTGATCGAGCCGCTCGCCCGAGACCTTCTCGACGATCATGCCGAGTACGTCGGCGCCAAGGTCGGAGTAGACGTATGCGGTGCCGGGTGGGTGCTTGAGCTCGGTGGCGAGAACCATGTCGCGCGCGTGCTGTGGACTGTACGCAACACGCCACAGATCGCGCCCGGCGGGAAGGCCGGAGCGATGCGTCAGCAGCTCGCGGACGGTGACCTGATCCTTGAGACCGCCCGAGAATGCGGGGAGGTAGCGGAAGACGGGAGCGTCGAGGTCGACCTTCTTCTCGTCGTAGAGGATCATGATCGCCGTCGTTGTGCCGACGACCTTGCTGAGGGACGCGATGTCGTAGATGGTCTTTTCCGCGTCGACGTTGCTGCTGACGGGGGACCATGAGAGCTTGCCGAAGCCTTTTTCCCAGACCGTGGCGCCCTTGCGCCCGACTACCACGGACGCACCGGGGTACCCTCCAGCACTTATACCGCGCTGGACGACACGATCGATGGCTTCGAGGCGGGAGGAGCTCATCCCGACCGCGTCCGGTGCTTTAACCGGAAGTCCTTCCTTACCAGCCAGAGTAAGGACGGTGACAATGACTCTCAGCACTTCGTACTCCTTTCCTGCTTGTAGGTACGTAATGCGCTGGGCAGAGTTCCATCAGGAACCCGGTTTAACCCGCCAGAACTGCGCATCAGCACCTTTCTATAGAGGTGACGACCGATCAGCCGGCCGGTCACCCTTCGCTATTGTAATAAACATTAGCAATTTGCGCCCCACTTTTTTTTCAGCCACGGAAAGACTCGTTGGTCGCCATACATCTGTGAGCTGGACACCGAGACGCCGAAACATCGAGAAAACCGTTTAAGGGGGGAACGGCTCGCGGCGGTACGCCCTCGCTCGCCAGGGTGAGTTACCCCCTTAAGAAAAGCTCTCCAATCGTTGTCTGGATTATCGCGCGACGCTCTCGGTGTCACGGTGTCTCGGTGTCCAGCGCAAAGATCCGTACGAAAACGATTTCATCTCATGTGCACCGCATGTCGCATCATTGTCGCGTGATGAAATAGTTGTTGCGTGGATTTTTTGTTGCTCCTATATTCGCGCCGTGGTCGCAACTGCAT
>JALYJX010000527.1 GCA_030775065.1 Gemmatimonadota bacterium
GGTTCAGATAGCTGAATAACACAACGGGAATGCCCAAATCCGCCTGCGCCACGAGATCGAGCGTTCGGTCGAGGGTCATTCCTGCCTCGAGCGCGCGCATCGAGCTTTCCTGAATGATGGGGCCGTCGGCAATGGGGTCGGAAAACGGAACCCCTACTTCAACCACGTCTGCTCCCTGCTCCTCGAGGCCGCGCAGCAGAGTGAGAGACCTTTTTATGTCGGGGTAGCCCGCGGTGACATAGCAGACCAGCGCCTTTCGACGCGTACCCCTCAGAAGCGCGAATCGCTGATCTATTCGATTAGACGATAAAATCGCCAATGTTGATGCCATACCTGTCGGGATCCGCCGTCTTGATGATCGTTCGGGGATAGTCGCCGTTGCTGTCTACGTGCGCAAGGTCAACTTCGAGTGGCGGAGCGACCATGTTGCCGTTGGCGTCGCTGACGATCTTGACGACGGGACGGGAGAGTGTATCGAAGCCCGAACTTGCGGCGGAGACGACGGCGAGCTCGAACGTGTCAAGCACGACGAGAGTGCCCGGCGGATAAATGCCCAGGAAGTTGATGAACGCTTTCACGACGACCGGATCCATTCCGCGCCGCGGGTTGTCGCGCATGTCCTGAAGCACGGCCGAAGGCGGGTATGGAACTGTCTGGTATGATCGACGCGACGTCGCAGCGTCGTAACCATCTGCAACCGCGACGATTTTGCTGGTCATACTCGGACTGCGCGGGCGGATAACCTTCGGGTACCCGCTCAAGTCCGTCCGCATGTGGTGCTCGTAGGCAACAGTCATCGCGCGATAGCTGACTTCCTCCTGTTGACCCTTCAAGTTGAATAGAACGAGAACACCCAGCCATGGATGCGCGGCAATGCGACGCCACTCGTCCTCCGCCAGATCTCCGGTTTTCTGAAGCAGCCCCACAGGAATGCGGGACTTTCCGATGTCATGCATCAGGGCCGAGATGCCGAGGTCGAACAGCTGAAGCTTCGTCATCCCGAGCCGGCGGCCGAGCGCAACCGAGAAGATGCAGACGTTGACGCTGTGCGTGAACGTGTACTCGTCGTAGTCGCGAATCGCGGTGAGCCCGATCAGCGACGTTTCCTCGTTGAGAATCTGGTCGACGATTCCCTGCACGACGCGCTTGATCTTCTTTATGCTCGGCGTACGCCCCAGCCTGACTGAGTTGATCACGTCCCGCGTCAGCGCGACTGAGCGCGTGTACGTGCGATTGGCCGCGTCCTTCGTCTGCTCGGCCTGCTCGGTGTCGTTGAGATCTTCCTGCGGCGGCCCGAGCTCCAGCGACGTCAGTCCGGCGTCGGCGAGCTGTCCGATGATCTTCTCGCGTCGCTCGTCCGGATCGGTTTCGGTGGACGAGTCGAGGAGAGAGAGAAACACACGCCACGTGCGCTCTCCCGCATCGTCGTGCACTCGAATCACTCCGATGCCGGCGTCCCGGCAGATCTTCAGCAGATAGCCAAAGCTTGCGTAGTTGGTAAGGTCGAGGCGCAGCCGGGTGGTATTGATGAAAATGAATTCACCGGAAAACCGAAACTCGAGATCGCGCTCGCGACCCACGATCTCGCTCGCAATTCCGGAAAGCTCAGCGAGCGATCGCTTGACCGCGGTGTGCTCGAGTGGGTAGAGCTTGATTGCGCGAAGCGTTCCGTAGAACGAGATCATGAAGTCGCGGCCCCGCCGGCGCAGGTAGGCGGCGGCAGAGTCTACGCCCCTTGCCTGCTCAGGCTCGGCCTGCGGCGTGAGAGAACGGAGCTCAGCCACCTCGAACCGCCCTGCTTACCGCGTTCCGAACGATGAGCT
The DNA here is from genome assembly GCA_030775065.1 of Gemmatimonadota bacterium. Classification (GTDB taxonomy): domain Bacteria; phylum Gemmatimonadota; class Gemmatimonadetes; order Gemmatimonadales; family Gemmatimonadaceae; genus UBA4720. Next base: position 1,824 of record JALYJX010000527.1, read on the forward strand.
CGCCGTCGCCGCCTGCCTGCTGCAGCGCTTCAATAGCGCTCGAGGTTCCGATCTTTCCGAGCGCGATCGCTGCGCAAGCCCGCAGCTCCGCGGGCTCTCGGCGGTGAAAGAATCCCCGCGAATTGAGGATGCCGGATAGAAATCCGACGCCGGCCTCACCGGCGAGCGCACCGTAGCTCTCGAAGAACGCCATCTTCTCGGCGAGCGATCCGTCACGGACGCTCGACGTGCGAATGCGGGCTTCGATCCGGGGAACCGCAGCGCTGTGGCCGCGCGTCGCGAGCACGCGAACTGCCGCGATCCGGATGTCGGTGTCCTCATCCTCGAGGGCGCGGCCGAGTGCTTCCATCGCACCTGCGGAGCCGATCTGCGAGAGTGCGGTGACGGCTGCAATACGCATCTCCGGGGTCCCCTGCGCAATCGCGCCGGCCAGCGCCGGAACCGCAGCCGCCGCCTTCAGCGACCCGGCGCGGCGGATTGCCTCGAAAGCGACCACCCCATCCTCGACCGAAATCAGACGAACGAGCTCCGTCGTATGCGAGGCCGCCATCCGCGAGGCAGCGCTCTCGAGAAGAGCCCG
>JALYJX010000528.1 GCA_030775065.1 Gemmatimonadota bacterium
GGCCACAAGCCGTGTCAGGACCCCCTCCCGCACGAGTCCCTGCAGGCGCTGTGCACTCTCTGCGTCCGCCCTCGCCAATCCCCGAGAGAGCGTGGCGACATCGGGCAGACGGCGCAGGCCGAGCGTCCGCATGACCAAGGGGTCATCCGAATAGTAGCTAATATCGCGCAATCGCCGGTATCCCAGCATGAGGTGCAGCACCAAACACAGTACCAGGGTCGCATGTCCGAAGATCGGGCTGACGGTGAGATGGCTGAAGCAGCGGCGCAGCCTTTCTTTGAGCCCCAGATGAGCGAACAGCGCTTGGAGGAGGACGAGGCCCGAGAACGAGGTCAGTTGGCTGTCTTCAAAACGCAGTGCGGGCAGGCCATGGGTCTTGCAGTGGACTTCGGCTTTGCTATACTTCATGGGAAGCGGTCTCCTTCGGGTATGCGGTTGTTTTCACGAGCACATTATACCGCGAAGTGCAGACCGCTTCCTAGTCTTTCTGATCATGAGGTCAGTTATTTTGCTTAAAGGCTGGATATCACCGGTGGTGATGTCCAGCGCAACGCTACAAACTCGCTGCAACCCTGTCTTCTACGCCCTTTCCTGACGATCCGCGTGGAAGTTTATGCAACTGGAGGGTATAATGTCATGTGTTGATTTGTCACGGAGTGCGAACGATGGCGACTTCGTGAAAATTGTGTACCAATTGCTTCCCTCATCGCTGGTCTGCTCGACCGGTTGCCGCAACATCTCAAAGCGTTCTCTTCGTTCTTTCGCGTGGGCACCCGCTCGGTGGCGAGTGCGGCCGAGACCTATTTGCTGGGGCTGTTTGCCTCGCCTAAATCCAACATGCTCTCGATGAGTGAACGCATGCTCGAGGCCGATCACCAAGTGCTGCATCACATGCTCTCGGACTCCAAGTGGGACTTCGATGGATTGGTCAGCGAGACGAGCCGTCAGGTCAACACGCTCATCGGCGGAATGAAAGCGGCTCTCATCATCGACGAGAGCGCGTTTGCGAAGAAGGGCGAGGCCTCGGCGGGGGTCGCACGGCAATGGAATGGGCGGCTGGGGAAGGTGGAGAACAGCCAAGTGGGCGTCTTCGCCGCACTCGCGAAAGAGACCGCGGTCTCGCTTATCGACGCGCGCTTGTATTTGCCTGAGTGTTGGCTCAACGATACGGCGCGACTCGATGCGGTAGAGGTCCCTACATCGGCGAGAGTGGCGCAAAGCAAGGTGGAGCTTGCACGGGAGATGATCTTCGGGGCGCGGCGCCATGGGGTACGTTTCGGACATGTGGCCTTCGATGCAGTCTATGGCAGTGCTGGGTGGCTGTTGCGAGAGCTCGACGATGAAGGGATCACCTTCATGGGGGAGGTACGCTGTGACCAGCACCTCTTCCTGCAAGACCCGACTCCTTCGGTTCCACGGAGAACTTCGACGATGGGACGACCACCGAGCCTCCTTCGCACGGAGGCCCGTGCCATCACGGTGAGCGAGTGGCTCAAGGCCCAACCCGCTTCGGCTTGGCGACGCATCGTGTTGCGCGGTGGCGAGAAAGGCCCCATTACCATCGAGGCGCTCAGTGCGTGCGTGTGGCTGTGGGACGGCCAAGAAGACCACGCCCGGCGTTGGCATCTCTTCATGCGCCGTGAAATCGATCGTCCCGACACCGTCAAGTTCGCGCTCTCCAACGCCAAGGCCGATACCTCGCTCCATCAACTCGCCTCGATGCAGGCGGCGCGCTTTTGGATCGAACACGCCTTCCGAGAAGCCAAGGACTGCCTGGGGATGGCTCAGTACCAAGTGCGCAAGTGGAACGGATGGCATCATCACATGGCGCTGGTGATGTTGGCGATGAACTTTCTGCTCAAGGAACAGCTGGCCCATCGAGTGGCGGTCAAGGACCTCACTCTCTCGGACCTTGTCTTCGCTATCGATGCGCTTCTGCCTCATCGCGCCCATGACCCGGACTCCGTGGCCGAGCTCATCGCAGAACGACACCAACGACGACAGAGCGCGCGTGACTCCGCCTATCGGAAACAGAACGCAGCTCTATTAAACCCATCGGCGGAGTGACAAAGTAGAACTAACTACCCTCCTTGCAGTGCGCCGATGTGGTGGAATTGGTAGACACGCCGTCTTGAGGGGGCGGTGGCGAAAGCCGTGAGAGTTCGAGTCTCTCCGTCGGCACCATGAGTGCAGGATCCCGATGCTAGAAGCCTATTTCCCGATCCTGATGTTCATCCTCGTCGGTCTCGCCGTCGGGGTGGTGCCGCTTCTGCTCGGCGGGGGATTGAGCCGGCTGCTCGGCGTGCACAAGCCCGATCCCGAGAAGCTGTCGCCCTACGAGTGCGGCTTCGAAGCGTTCGAGGACGCGCGCATGAAATTCGACGTGCGTTATTAC
>JALYJX010000529.1 GCA_030775065.1 Gemmatimonadota bacterium
GGGTGAGGCTGACCCAGTTGACGGCTTTTCCGGACAGCGGATTGCCGTTCTGATCCTTGACGATCGCCGACGCCTGCGCGGTGCCCCCGACGGTGATCTGCGTCGGCGTGGCCGACACACTGACCGTGGTGACGACAAGGGGCCCGCCACCTCCGTCTCCACCGCCACTGCATGCGGCCGCACCGAGGAGCGCGCCCGCCAGAATAGACTTTCTCATCAACGAGCAACTCCTCACGAATGGGACTGCGGCGACCGGCCGAACAGTTGTATACACGCCGTGGCGTTCAAAAGGTCACGCACAAGTTGTTCCGCGCGTCGAGGTCGCCTCGAGGGGCCAGAGAGTTTTTTGATCCTAATGCCAGTTTTGGCATTAGCTCAAATGGAGCGTCTGGGTCAGCCATGGGTCTGAATGCCAAAACTGGCATTGAGATCAAAAAACTCTCTGGTCCCAGGTCAAACTGTACCAGTACTCGTCGCACCGTTGCGTTGACACGCTTTTCACGGCGGCGTACGTTGGCCGGTTCAACCATGCCCCGCGGCAAGGCCGCGGAAGGAACTGCTCCTGTTTGCCGCGCGCGACAATGCATAGCCGTAAACTCATCTTTGGCTTGATTGCGATCGGCGCGTGCGCGCCCGCGGTGGTAAGGGGGCCGTCGGAAGTGATTCATCCCGAGAACGGCTCGACGAGCCTTCTCGGGGCTCCCACTCCCGGCGCTTTCTCGCAGCTCTCGACGGCAGACGCGCATTGGGTGGATGCGACTTTGGCATCGCTGTCACTCCGCGACAAGGTCGCGCAGCTCATCATGCCCTGGGTCCCCGGTGAATATGCGGCAGTGGGCTCACCGGGCTACGAACAGCTCAGGAAATGGGTCGAGGAAGACCGAATCGGCGGGCTCGTGATCTCCATCGGCCTTCCCCACAGCTACGCCGCAAAGCTGAATCACATGCAGCGTCTGGCCAACGTTCCGCTGCTCGTCGCGTCCGACATGGAGAACGGCACGGGCATGCGGCTCGCGAATATCTACGCGCTTCCATCGCTGCTCCCACAAGGCGGCGGGACCGTCTTTCCGCCGGTCATGGCGCTTGGCGCGACACGATCGGAGGACCTCGCATTCAAGCTGGGTCAGGTTCTTGGCACCGAGGCACGGGCCGTCGGAGTACACATCAACTTCGGGCCTGTACTCGACGTCAATTCCAATCCGCTGAACCCGATCATCAACACGCGCTCGTTCGGGGAAGAGCCGGCGATGGTCGCGAAGCTTGCTGACGCGTACATAAGGGGGGCGCGCGCGAGCGGCCTCATGACAACCGGCAAGCATTTTCCGGGACACGGCGACACCGACGCCGACTCGCACCTGGAGCTGCCCGCGGTCCGCGGCGACCGCGCGCATCTCGATGCGGTTGATCTTCCGCCATTTCGCGCCGCAGTGGCCGAAGGGGTCGACGGAATCATGACCGCCCACATCGCGGCAACCGCTCTGCTCGGTGCCGACGCTCCGCCGGCGACGCTCGCGCCTTATTTCATGACGGACGTCCTCCGCCGGGAGATGAGCTTCACCGGACTTCTATTCACGGATGCGATGACGATGGCCGGGGTTGCGAAGCGCTACGGCGCTACCGAGCCGCTCGTTCTTGCGCTGGAGGCCGGAGCGGATGTCCTGCTCATGCCGCGAAACGTTACGGACGCGATCAACACCGTGATGGCGGCGTTGACGTCCGGGCGGTTGAAGGAGTCGCGCATCGATGAATCGGTACGCCGGATTCTCGCCGCGAAGGCGCGAGCCGGCCTGCGCACGGGAAGACTGGTGAATCTCGAAAAGGTCGATGAGGTTGTGAACATCCCGGCAAATGCGGCGGTGGCGAAGACGGTCGCCGAGCGTTCGATCACGCTCGCACGGGATGCGCGGCGCCTCGTTCCGCTCCAACCTGCTTTTCGCCGGATTTTGTCGCTTACCTACGCGGAGTCGAGCGATTTGATAGCGTCGCTCGCGTTCAACGACGAGCTGCGAAGCGCCGGGTACAATGTCGTCGCTGCGTCAGCGGATGATCGCACGACAGCCGAAGAGTATCTGTCGATCCGGCATCGCGCTGACTCGGCCGATATCGTCGTGGCGTCAGTGTACGTGTCTCCGCGCGAGTTCAGCGGTTCCATCGGAGCGAAAAGCGGGTTCTCGGCGTTGATTGGAAATCTTTCCGCGTCAGGCAAGCCACTGATCGCCATCTCGTTCGGAAGTCCGTACGTGCTGACAGCCTTCCCCGGGGTGCCAGCGTATCTTCTCGCGTGGGGCGGTGCGCCTCTGTCGCAGCGGGCGGCGGCAGCGGCGTTGCTTGGCACGAATGCGATCACCGGAAAGCTGCCCATTTCGCTCCCGCCGTATCACACGCTGGGCGCC
>JALYJX010000530.1 GCA_030775065.1 Gemmatimonadota bacterium
GGCTTCGGCGAGGCTGCTGCTGCGGTCAACCAGGCCTTTCACTGGATCTACCCCGACAAGAAAGTCAATCCGGGGCATTCATCGAACATGGCCGTGTTCGGGCAAAAGGACGACTAGGAGGCTTCCGCTAGCTGTACGTCACTCGTGGGTCGGCCTTCGCGTATGCGAGGTCGGTGAGAAGATTGACGAGAACGAACACGAAGCTCAGGAACAACACGGTGCCGCTAATTGCGGGAAGATCGCGTCGCGCAATCGCGTTGACCACATAACGGCCGATTCCCGGCCAGGAGAAAATCGTTTCTGTAAGAATGCTCCCGGTCAGGTAGTACCCGAAGTCGAGGCCCAGCACCGTTACTATCGGGATGAGCGCGTTCCTGAGCGCGTGTCGCATCACCACAACCTGCTCAGTCAAACCTTTTGCCCGCGCCGTTCTCACGAAATCGCTGTGGAGTACGTCGAGCATCGCTGACCGCGTGACACGCGCGAGGAACGCGATGGATCGTGAACCCAGAGCCAGGGCGGGGAGGATCAGATACTCCACCCCGCCGTACCCGGATGGGGGCAGCCACTTGAGAGTCACCGCGAATATCAGGATCAGGATCAATCCCACCCAGTACACCGGGAATGAGATCCCCAGGTACGCCAGGCCGAGCGACAGGCGGTCGAACCATCCGCCCGGATTGCGCGAGCTCAGCACTCCTATGGTGATTCCGAGAACCGACGCCAGGAGCATCGCCGAGCCCGCAAGCACCAGCGTTTTCGGGAATCGCTCGCGAATGTCCTGGATTATCGGGCGCTGCGTGATGTACGAGCGACCGAGATCGCCGCGAAGAACCCCGCCGGTGTAAAGCACGAACTGTTTCAGCACCGGCTCATCGAGATGCAGCTCCTTCCTCAGGCGCGCGATTGTCTCCGCGTCTGCGCGCTCGCCAACCATGTCCTGCACCGGGTCACCGGGCGCCACGTACAGGAGCAGAAACACGACGACCATGACGCCGAGGAGCGTCGGAATGGAGAGGACGAGGCGGCGTACGATGAAGGCGAACAATTACCTATCCGATCACTTCTGCTGCTGCTGCCGTTTGATCTGAACCGACGTCCATGCCTGGCCCGTGAAGATGGACGGAACCTTGAAATCGGTGATCCACGGCTGGATGGCGTAGAGCTCCTTGTAGAAGAACAGGTAGATCATCGGCGCGTCGTTGTAGGCCATCAGGTCTGCGTCGCGGTACATCCCGACGCGCTTGGCTTCGTCCGGCTCGCGCCGGGCGTCCGAAACGAGCTTGTCGAAATTCGGGTTGGAGTAGAAGGAGACGTTTCCGCCGACTCCCTTGTTGCTTGTGTGGAGCAGAGGATAGAGGAAGTTTTCGGCGTCCGGGTAATCGGCGAACCAGTCCTTGAGTGCCATGTCAGTCTGTCCCGCACGTGCGGCCTCGCGCATGGACGACGCATCGCGCTGCACGAGCTTCACGCGCACGCCCGCATCCGCGAGGTTCGCCTGTATCGTCTGCGCGATGCGCGGGAACGGAGCAGTCTGCGATGACCAGAGCTCGACGTCGATGCCAGCGCTGTGTCCCGCGGCGGCGAGGAGCTGCTTCGCCTTCGCGACATCTCGTGCATAGCCCTTTCGCGTGGAGTCTCCCCCCGCGAGCGACGGCGGGATGACGCCGGCGGCAAGGTTGCCGCGGCCGCTCATAATTCCGTCGAGGATGCCGCGCACGTCTGTCGCATAGTTGAGAGCCTGGCGGACCCGCGGATCGCGCAGGGGGCCGCGAGTGGTGTTGATCGCGACGTAGAGCATTCTGAGTGCGGGCGCAGACTCGAGCATCGCCTTCTTGTCGTCGGTTTCTTCCCAGTTGCGGGTCTCACCTTCGGGCACGTAAAGGACGTCGACGTTCCCCGATTCGAATTCCGCCACAGCCGTGCTGGGCTCCGGGATAATGCGCGCTCTCAATGAATCAGCCTTTGGTGCGCCGCCCCAGTAGGCGTCGTTCTTCGCGTAGAGGAGATAATCGTCGTGCTTCCACTCGATGAACTTCCAGGGGCCCGTGCCCACGGGATGCTCGCCAAAATTGGCGGGCACCGAGTCGGGCACGATCGAGGCAACGGGCATCGCCAGCAGCTTGGGAAAAATTCCGAAAGGCTCCGAGAGCCGCATGACGACTGTGCTATCGTTAGGCGCGGAGAGTCCGGCAATCGATCGGGCTTTGCCGTCCGCGTACTCCTTGGCGCCGGCGATCGGGTATAGTGGCCAGCCGCGTCCGCCCTTCGTTACCGGATCCAGGGCCCGCTGGAAGCTCATGATCACGTTCCGCGCGCGAAAAGGCCTCCCGTCGTGGAACTTTACGCCCGACCTGAGGTGAAACGTGTAGGTGAGCCCGTCGGGAGAG
>JALYJX010000531.1 GCA_030775065.1 Gemmatimonadota bacterium
CACCAAGCCGGCAATGTCCTGACCGGGCATAAGCGTTACCTCGGGCAGCGCGCGACTCAGAATATCCTCGACCTTCTTCGTCGATCGCCTCGACATCAAGGCGCCTATTCTCGACCCACGACTCATCATCGTCTTCACAACTTCGGCCGGCGGGCGATATCGCATTACGCTTTGCCTGGGCGACAAATCGTGGAGGGTAAGAGTCTTTGGATCGAGATCGAGCCGCCGCTTGGATCCGTTTGAGATTGTAACATCGGCCCAGAGCAGATCCTCGTCGCGGGTGAGTGACGCGCTGATCGCGACGCCATCGCGCGCGAGCGTCCAGACGGTTTGTCCGTCCTCGAGAGTCTGACCCGATCCCGCTGCGCCCTGTGCCCATGCGACAACCGGAACGGCCTGGGACTTTGCATTCGCCACATGCAGCCGAATCAGCGCCTGCCCAGGGCGGATCGCAAAGATCGTATCCCAGGTGTATAGTCGTCCGTCCAGCTGAAACGGATCGGGAGTGACGATGCGATAGCGTGCGCGCGCTAACCAGCTCGCCGCGACTCCCGCCATGTTCGTGCGCAAGGTCACGCGCCGGCCGTCTTCGGAAACGACGTAGACCGTCAAGCCGGGAATCGGGGCAGTGTTGGCGCCCAGCTCGCCGACCCGCGCGACGATGTGTGTGTAAACTCGTCCGCCGGGGTCCTGTTCTCCCGGCTGGGCGATCTGGGCCGCGCCGCCACACGGACTGAGCGCCACGGCACCGACTAGAGCATACCGGATAGCGAGAATTGATCCCGGTTTCATAGGGAATAGTTTACGATGTTTCTCGCGCCGATGGACTACTGGCTCTTAAAGCTCGACGACCTCGATAGTCTGACCCGCCGCGATGGGGCCAGTGCAGTCACCTCCTGCCACAGTTCGAAGGCAAAAAGCCACCAACCACTAGCTGTTGCGGGACTCTGGTTGGCCCGACCAGACGGTACAAACAAGAATCCGCGTAACTTGACCGGGAGAGTCATGCCGACCATGTTGACCTCCCCTTTTCTCAATAGGCCGGCCAATCTCGTCTGTGCTTCCAATCGAGCGATTGAAGAATGCCCTCACCGGGCTGTACACCGTCGATCGCGAGCTCGGCCGCGGAGGCATGGCGACCGTCTACCTGGCGCAGGACTCCAAGCACGACCGCACCGTCGCCCTCAAGGTTCTGCATCCGGAGCTCGCCAGCTCACTCGGACCGGAACGCTTCCTTCGCGAGATCAAACTTGCCGCGCGGCTGAATCACCCTCACATCCTTCCGCTGTACGACTCGGGAGAGGCCGACGGCTTTCTCTACTATGTGATGCCCTACGTCGAAGGAGAATCCCTGCGTGAGCGGCTGGATCGGCAGAAACAGCTCCCGGTCGACGAGGCTGTTCACCATGCGAACGCCATCGCGTCGGCACTCGATTACGCCCATCGGCAGGGGATCATCCATCGCGACATAAAGCCCGAAAACGTGATGCTGTACGAAAGCGAGGCAATGGTCATGGATTTCGGCATCGCGAAGGCGTTGAGCGCAGCCGGGAGCGACACGCTCACTCAGACCGGAATGATGATCGGCACTCCCGCATACGTGAGCCCGGAGCAGGCGGCAGGGGCTCAGGATCTCGATGGCAGGAGCGACCAGTATTCGCTTGCGTGCGTGCTATACGAGATGCTGAGCGGCGAGCGCCCATTCACGGGACCGTCGCCGCAGGCAGTCATGTCGAAAAGGTTCACCGAGTCGCCCAAGTCAGTTCGTGCCATTCGGCCGAACATCCCCGAGAACGTCGAGCGCGCGCTCACCAAGGCGATGTCGACGGACACTGCAGCTCGCTACAAGAGCGTCGCGATGTTCGGGCAGGCACTCATCTCCGGGAGTGTTTCGACGCCCACCGATACGGAGACACTTCCTCAGCAGTCCGGCTCGGCGGCGAAATCCGTCGCGGTGCTCCCTTTCATCAACATGAGCAACGATCCCGACAACGAGTATTTCGCCGACGGGATGGCCGAGGAGATCATCAACGCGCTTTCAAAAATCCAATCGCTTCGCGTTGCGTCGCGCATGCAGTCGTTCCCGCTCAAGGGAAAGAACGAGGACGTTGCCGAGGTGGGACGCAAGCTCCATGTCTCGACAGTCCTCGACGGGAGCGTGCGCAGGATTGGAAACCGGCTGAGAATTACCGCGCAGCTGGTTAACGTCGCCGACGGCTACCAGTTGTGGACGGAGCGATACGATCGCGAAATGGAGGACGTGTTCGCGATTCAGGACGACATCTCGCAGGCGATCGTGACCGCGCTGCGAGTGATCCTGACCGAGGGTGAAAAGAAGGCGATCGGAAAAGCCCGTGTCGCCAATGTGCAGGCCTA
>JALYJX010000532.1 GCA_030775065.1 Gemmatimonadota bacterium
GCGGGGCGCCGCAGACGTTCACCATCCCCACAGGCGCGGCGGTGGTGGATGACTTCGTGCGAATCAGCGTGCCGTGAGGCTTCGGATGAAGCGTGCCGGGCCGCGCCGACTTGGCCCGGCCTTCTCGCGCGCACGAAACCGAACACCCCTCGCGCGCAATCTTTTGCAAAAACCCCTTGTTTTCAGGCCCCGGAATAATTATCGCGCGCACAAACCCGGACACGGCCCCCTTGTAGAAGGCCCGTGTGTCGCACCGGTTACGAGTCCGCGCCAGAATGCGGCTCCCGTAAGAAGACCGGTGCTGCGAAGACCTGATATAGCGACACGGGCCTGCTCGATTGCCGCGACGACGTGGATCCCTGAGCCAATACCGGACCGGTGAGGCGCAGGGCAACTTCACGAGCTTAGCGGAATGGTACGACGCGCAGGCTAGGCTCCCACCGGCCGGTCCCGCCGTGAGCCTCCCAAGCGTACGCCCTGGCGAAATCCAACCCGAGCGACATTTGAGGTTTCTTTGGTTCGATCCGTGCGATGAGTTTGTTCTTTTCATCGTCACCGACCCGTCCAGCCCGGCAGGCTTGCTTGCCGGGCTGGCGGTGCGCGCGGAGGGCGCATCGGCAAAGTACCCATCTCGCTCCGAGCCTGAGAACTTTTCCCACTCTAGCGCGTTATACCTTGCAGGTGCATCATGGATGATCAACTTTCGTTGCCCGGCATGGAAGCCGCCGGCCTGCCTGCTCCGGCCGGTCCGCGTGAGTTTGACCTTTCGCTGCCGCCGCGTCTGCGGCTTGTTGACCGGTCGCAGGCACGCTTCATGCCCTGCTCGCTCGACCAGACACTGCCGCCGGATCACGTGGCCAGGCTGGTGTGGGACTTCGTCAGCAGCCTGCCGATGAAGGTGTTCGAGGACAAGGTCGCGGCCCGCGGCAGCGCCCCGGGCCGGGCCGCCACCGATCCGCGCATCCAGCTGACGCTGTGGATCTACGCCGGCATCCGCGGCATCGGCAACGGCCGCGAGATCGACCGCCTCGTCGAGTGCGACGACGGGTTCCGCTGGATCGCCGGCGGGGTGTCGCTCGATTATCACATCATCAACGACTTCCGCGTCGATCACCAAGACGCGTTCGAGCATGTGTTCATCACCACCGTCGTCGCGCTCGTGAGCGCGGGACTCATCGAAGTCACGCGGCTGGGGCAGGACGGCCTGCGCTTGCGGGCCTCGGCCGGGTCCGACAGCTTCCGGCGCGACAAGTCGCTCAAGGAACTACTCGAGGACGCGCGGGCGCACCTGGCGGCGCTGAAGAAACAGACGGAAAAAGAGTACATCTCGAAGAAGGAAGCCAAGCAGCTGGCCGACGCGAACGACCGGGTGAAGCGGCTGGAGCTGGCGGCGCAGCTGCTGCCGCAGCTGCAGGAATCGATGGACGCGTCGGCGAAGAGACGCTGCGAGGAGGCCAAGGAAGCCCGGGTCTCGACGACCGATCCCGACGCGCGGCGGATGAAGATGCCCGACGGCGGGACGCGGCCGGCGTACAACGTGCAGCTGGCGGCGGACGTGAAGAGCCGGGCGATCGTCGGCGTCGACGTGACCAGCGAGGGCGTCGATTACGAGCAGGCGACGCCGATGCGCGAACAGGTGGAGGAAACCACCGGCGCGAAAGTGAAAGAGCACCTGGTCGACGGCGGATACGCGTCGCTCAAGACCATCGACGAAGGCGAGAAGGCCGGCACGACGATGTACGCCCCGGTGTCGAAGAAGTGCCAGAACCGCAACCCCGACGCCGACCCATACGCCCGCAAGAAGAACGACACGGACGAGATCCTCGCGTGGCGTCAGCGCATGAAGACCGCGGAGGCGAAGACGATCTACAACCAACGCGGCTCCACGATCGAGACCATCAACGGCGACCTGGCCGAACACCGCGGCCTGCGTCGCCTGCGCGTGCGCGGGCCGACGAAGGTGAGGTGTGTCGTGCTGCTGCCGGCCCTGGTCTACAACCTCCTCCAATTCGAAAACGTCCTGATCGCCGCGTTGATCGCGAAAAAAAGCTGAACTGCGCGCGGGCTGTAGCACGGGGTTTGCGCTGCGGGAAATCGGGAATGAAAAAGTTCTCAGGCTCGGAGCGAGATGGAACTGAACGGGGAGCGCATCGGCCACTGCCACGCCGCTTGTCCATTGTGCGATGGACCACCGGCTTGGCTGTTTTCGAAGCGCAGTTCGTTCTCTTCCATCTCGCGGAGCGAGATGGGTACTTTGCTCGTTCGTCGACAGGCTGCTCATCGCCGTCTGCTGCGCACCCGGCTCAGCCGTCTGCCCGCGCTTGGCGATCTGCTGCATCATCAGTTGCCACGTTTCCTTCTCGTACTCGATCA
>JALYJX010000533.1:0-922 GCA_030775065.1 Gemmatimonadota bacterium
GTCTGGAGCAGGCCGCGGTCAGTCAGGATGCGGGCCAGGACGGGAAACGCGGTCACACTCATGGCCGCCGCGAAAAACAGGACGAACGGAAGAAGTCCGACGCCGGGCGGGGCGAGCGTCGGATGCAGCCACAGCGCCAAAGCCGCTCCCATGATGAACGGTGCCGCAATACTTGCGTAGCTGGTGGCCACAGCCGCACGCGCCTTGTCACGCAGCAGACTCAGGTCGAGTCGCAAGCCCACCACGAACATGAAGAGCACTACGCCGAGCTGGCTCAGTGCCGAAAGCGGAATCAACGATTCCGGCGGGAAGAGATATTCCAGCGTGCGAGGAGAGATTGCGCCCAGCAAGGATGGACCCAGCGCCAGCCCGGCGACCATCTCTCCGATCACGGGCGGCTGACCAATGAATTGAACGGCGCGCCCGGCCAGCCGGGCCGCAACGAGGATGACGAGCAGCTGGAGAAGCAGTTGGCCCAGGTCGATCATGACGGCAATTTAGCGTGGAGGGCCCGTGTCGCCTCGAGGTTGTGGCTTGCGCGGCAAGCATCGTATTCTGCGACGAACTCGCGAACGGGGAGGCAGGAGTGGCAAGCCAGCTCAAGACCCAGCGGAACAGCACCAGCGTCAAGTCATTTATCGATGCTGTGCCCGATGAGCAGCGCCGGAAGGATGCGCGCGCCGTATCCGCCATCATGCAGGACGTCACCGGCGAAAAACCCGCCATGTGGGGCGCGAGCATCGTGGGGTTCGGCAGTTACCACTACAAGTACGACAGCGGGCAGGAAGGCGACTGGCCGCTCGTGGGCTTTTCGCCGCGCAAGGACAGCCTCACGCTGTACATCATGCCGGGCTTCGCCGAATACGGCGAGATGCTGGGAAAGCTCGGCAAGCACAAGAAGGGTGTGTCCTGTCTCTACATC
>JALYJX010000533.1:932-2369 GCA_030775065.1 Gemmatimonadota bacterium
GCTGGATGATGTCCACATCCCGACGCTGAAGACACTCGTCAGGCAGTCGGTGAAACACATGAAGAAGATCGCGAAGGAACGCAGCGGCAAATGAAGCCCGGCATCGGGCATCAGGGTCGTTCTCCCCTGATGCCTGATGCCGGTTGTTGCGAGTTGCCTGGTGCTCGTGCGCGTTACCGGACTCTCGGCGGAACCAGGTGCCGCCGGTCGCGGCGATTTTCCAGCCGGTCGCGAACGTCTTCGCGGCGATCTCGCCGGTCTTCCAGGCGATCCCGGACGTCTTCGCGCCGATCGCGACGATCCTCGAGGCGATCCCGTAGTCCGCCGTCATGGCGGGCATCGCGGCGGTCTTCGAGGCGGTCCAGACGGTCTTCACGACGATCGATCACATCCTCACGCCGGTCCCGGCGATCCTCACGGCGATCACGAACGTCTTCGATCCGATCCCGTGCGATGGCGCGCCGGCGAGCCGGTTCCTGCGCGAACAGCGGAGTCGCGCCAACGAGGGTCAACACGAGGGCGGTGGCTAACACATTCAGGGTTACTCTGGGCGAACGCATAACGAGCAGCCTCCAGATCTTTCAGGTTGCCGGGCTGGTAGTGCGGCCCGGCTTGCACAGGAGACGTTGTGTTTTCGTGCTCGTTAAGTGGCGAATACGCGACAATCCGTATTGCGTCCGTGCATCACGGGCCCGGCGTCTGACCCCTAACGCTCGTAAAACGGTGGTGGCGAGATACCGAGTGAACGCAGATACACGTATCCCTGCCCGCGATGATGGATCTCGTTGTCGATGACGTACATGACGAGATTCCACGCTGGACCGGTGAACGATCCGAATGCGGTGATCGTTTCGGCGAACTTCGACGCGGGGATCTGTGGCCACATGCGATCCAGAACAGCGGTGTTCTCATCCCAGAGTTCGAGTACTCCAGACTTCGACGTCGACTTGCGGGGCACGGAATCCCACGTTCCCTCGGCGATGCCGCGCACCATTGGCGCTGACATGTTCACCATCTCCAGGGCGAGCTCGCCAAACGGACGCATACCGCCAACGGCGTGGGTGAACAGCTGTTCATCCGGGAACGCCTCGATGACACGGCGCGAGAGGCCGCGGTGACCTTGCCAGTGCTCCAACAGTGCTTGCGGGCTCATGAAGGTGTCCGACATTTGGTAGCCTGTGTTTCGGTGCCCTGTAGTCGACTTCGGTGATTCCGGTGAGACAAGCGCGCCCGGACGTTGTCCTTCTCCTTAACAACCTGCTTGCATGTCACAGGAGTTGACTGCCGACCGGATTTCGCATGCCTTCGGCGCTCATCGAGCGCTCGATGATGTCTCGCTCCACGTTCCAGCCGGAACGGTGACGGCGCTTGTCGGCGAAAGCGGCTCTGGCAAGACAACGCTGCTGCGATCGTTCAACAGGATGATCGAGCCTCAAC
>JALYJX010000534.1 GCA_030775065.1 Gemmatimonadota bacterium
GCCGATGTTGACGGCTGCCTCGCCGAAGAAGCAGACGCAGACCTGATCGCCGCCGCGGTATTTGATCGCCCAGCCCACTCCCGCGGCGAGAGGTATGTGCCCGCCGACAATCCCATGTCCGCCAAGAAAATTGAGGCTCTTGTCGAAGAGGTGCATCGAGCCGCCCTTTCCGCCGGAGCAGCCGTCCTGTCGCCCAAAAAGCTCGGCCATCACAGAGCGTGGACTCATTCCCCGCGCGATTGCCTGACCATGGTCCCGATAGGAGGTGACGACGTAGTCGTCGGGGCGGAGCATGGACATCGTCCCCGCGGAGATCGCCTCCTGACCGATATAGAGGTGGCAAAAACCGCCGATCTTTCCGAGTGCGTAGGCTTCGGCGCAGCGCTCCTCGAATCGTCGCTGGATCAGCATCGACCTCAGAAGATCCTTTCTGAGGCTCGCCTGATCGTCCGCAGGCTGTCCGTTGTTGCCGGCCGTGGCGGGAACCTGAGTCTGAGTGTCGGGCGGAACCTGCGTAGTCATACGCCTGCCGCCTGGACCTGCTCCCACGCGTGGTAGCTCGAGCGCACGAGCGGGCCCGATTCCACATGGCGGAACCCCATCTCCATCCCCGTTTCGTAGAGCTGTCTGAACTCAGCCGGATTGTAGTAGCGGTCGAGGGCGATGTGCTTGTCGGATGGACGGAGATACTGGCCCAGCGTGAGGATATCCACATCTACCTCACGCAGATCGCGCATCACGGCGACGACTTCCTCGACTGTCTCGCCCATGCCGAGAATCATTCCGGATTTCGTCGGAATTTCCGGAGCGACGCGCTTGGCGAAACGGAAAATCTCCAGCACTCTTGGATAGCGCCCGCCCGGTCTCGCTTTCCTGTAGAGGCGGGGGACTGTCTCCGTGTTGTGATTGTAGATCTCCGGACCGGCATCGAGCACCGTGCGGATGCTTGCTTCATTACCCTGAAAATCAGGAACGAGAACCTCGACGGAGCAGCCCGGCACGAGATCGTGAATCTTCCTGATCGTTTCGGCAAAAATCCAGGCGCCGAAGTCGGGGAGGTCGTCGCGATCGACAGACGTGATTACGGCGTGCTGGAGGTCCATCTCGGCGATTGCCTGCGCCACTCGAGCGGGCTCTTCAATGTCGTATCTGGGTGGACGCCCGTGAGCAACGGCACAGTACGCGCAATTCCGGGTGCAGACGTCGCCCAGAATCATGAAAGTGGCGGTGCCATGCTCCCAACATTCGCCGACATTGGGGCAACGGGCCTCCTCGCATACCGAATGGAGGTCCAGCTCACGCATTAAATGCTTGAGCCGTATGTAGTTGGGACCGCCCGGCGCCTTGACCTTGAGCCACGAAGGTTTGCGCTCCGGCAAGGGCTCCACTCGATGGCGGCCCATAATCTGGTATAGCGCTTCGCTCATTGGTTCAGGGGAATCTACGCTAAAAGCGGTCGGGGCGAAATTGAGTCAGGTCGTGCGGGACGGGGTCGCCTGCAATCATGGTGGCCACCACATCGGCGGTCAGGGGAGCGAGAAGTATTCCGTTCCGTGAGTGGCCGCAGGCATAGATGACATTGGGGTGGTCGGGATCTGGTCCAAGGAGCGGCAACAGGTCCGGCGTCACGGGGCGGAGTCCTGCCCACGCACTCTGAACGGGAGTGATGCTGAGCGCTGGCGCGATTTCCTCCGACGAGGATCGGACTCGCTCCAATCCTTCATTCGTCGTGCTCGAGTCAAACCCCACGCTTTCCATTGTCGTGCCGGCAATTGTCTGGAGATTCACGCGCGGGACAAGATAGCCGCGCGGGCCATAGACAGCGTGGCGCAATCCAATCGCATCATAGGCAATGAGCTGTCCCCGCGACGGCTGCACCGAAGCGAGCAGCGGAAGTCCGCCGATCATCGTCGACCACGCGCCGCCGGCGATCACGACCCACACGGACTCGAACGATTCACCTCCTGCTACCTCGACGCGTGGCCGCCCGCCGTCAGGGATCACCCGCAGCACCG
The DNA here is from genome assembly GCA_030775065.1 of Gemmatimonadota bacterium. Lineage (GTDB taxonomy): Bacteria > Gemmatimonadota > Gemmatimonadetes > Gemmatimonadales > Gemmatimonadaceae > UBA4720. The sequence goes on from JALYJX010000534.1 coordinate 2,016, forward strand.
TGGCCTCGAGCCGGGTTACAAGCGGCGAAGCGTCGACGAGCGCGGCAAGGGCGCGCAAGAGTGTCACGTTGTCGACGGCTCCATCTTCCGGATTCAACACCGCACCAATCGCATGTCCGAGCGTCGGCTCGAGCTCAGCCAGCGGACCGCGCTCGATCCACTCGCTTCCCGGCAGGGCCACGCGGCGAAGACCTCTGACGCCCGCTTCCGTCAGGGCGACCTGCAGAATCCCAAGCCGATTCAGAGGGACTCTGATGCCGGTGATCTCGGCGAGCTCCTCCACGTAGGCCGGATAACGGTCCCGCGCGGCAATGGCGAAGTCGTGCGCCGGTCTGACTGCGCGCTCTATCGAC
>JALYJX010000535.1 GCA_030775065.1 Gemmatimonadota bacterium
CGCCATCATGCCCAGATTGGCGGGCTGGAAACTGGCGCAGAACAAGCTGTCACGAACGTTCGAGTTTCAGGACTTCGTTCAATCGCTGAGTTTCGTGAATAGCCTTGTCGCGTATTTCGAAACGATTGACCACCATCCGGACGTGTACATTGCGTTCGGCGAAGTGACCTTCGAGTTGACCCGCTATGACGTGGGCGGAAAGGTGACGGACCGGGACGTGGAAGTGGCGAAGAAGATTTCGTCGGTGTATCGAGCGCGCTCCTGATCGCTTTCAGATGGAAGAGCATCGGCGAGTGGCCTTCGGCGGTGTTTGGACTCCCGGCTTCCGATGGGGCCAGCAGGCCGTCATCGATACCGTGCTGGCCGGCACGCACGCCCTCGCGATCCTGCCTACTGGAGATCGTGCCAGGGAAGGAGCGATAGACATGGTGCGACTTCAGGATGGCACCACGCGACGTGCTGCTGGCCCCATTCTCGGCGCCCTGGGCGCGCTGGGCCTGACTGTCAGCGCTCACCTGAGACTGCGTAAATCTGGACGGGGCTCGTCCCGCCGTGCGTGTCTTTAGTCTTTTCTTGTTTTCGTTAGCCCAAAACAGTGACGGGGTGTGGGCGGTGTGGGAAACCGGCGTTCTGTGCCGGTTTTCCAAGCGACTTGTGGGCGCGTTCTGTGCGTCCACAGGCGCGGCACCGTCCATGCCCTCTGCGCTGGTCGCGCGGACGGCCGATCGCGTAGGCTGCGGAGACTGAGGGTGAGGGGTCCGGACTGATCTCCGGACCCCTCGTGACCGCCTCGGGCTCCGACGCGCCGAGGCCGTCCTGTCTCTTGTGCCACGGTTTGGGCTGTACGTCCAGTCGGAGCGGACCGCTGCTGCTCCGACGCCGTGGACACGCCCCTTCGCCAGAAAGCCTGCCGGCTCTGTCACCGGGTCTTTGCGATCTGTGTCGCCTGTGATCGGGGCCACGCGTACTGCTCGCCGAGCTGTCGCGTCGCCGCGCGGCGGCGCACGATCGGCGCGGCGAGAACCCGTCACCGCCGGAGTCCGGAAGGCCGCCTCGATCATCGCGATCATCAACGCGCGTATCGTGCGCGCGTGAGGGATCACACTTCCCTCGAGTCCCCGCGCGCCCCCACACTCCCCGCTGACACGTCGACGGATCGATCGCCGACCGCGCCCCTGGTGGGCGCGTTGCGCTGTATGGTCTGCGGCCGCGAAAGCGCGTGGCTCCTTCCACCGCCCTGGCCGGTCCGTCGCGTGTCTCTGGAGGGTCGCCATGATCACGCCCGAACAGCACGCCGAGATTCGCCGCCTCTACTACGGCGAACACTGGAAAGTCGGCACCATCGCCACCGCCCTCGGCGTCCACCATGACACCGTGCGGGCGGCGATCGCGGACTCGCAGGCCGTGCGGCGTGGCACGTGTCGTGCGACCGCCCTCGATCCGTACCTGCCGTTCGTGCGCGACACGCTCGCCCAGTATCCGCGGCTACGGGCGACGCGCCTGTACGAGATGGTGCGCCCCCGCGGCTACGCCGGCTCCGTCGTCCAACTGCGGCGGGTCGTACGCCTGCTGCGGCCCCAGGCCACGCCCACGGTCTACCGGCGGTTAAGCACGCTGGCCGGGGAAGAGGCCCAAGTGGATTGGGGGGCGTTTGGCACGATCCGGATCGGCCACGGCCTGCGGCCCCTGTCCGGGTTTGTGATGGTGCTGTCGTACTCGCGCGCGCTGTCAGCGCTCTTTACGATGGATCAGACCCTGGAGAGTTTTCTGCGCGGGCACGTCGACGCGTTTCAGGTCTTGGGGGGATCCGCGCGGACCCTCGTCTACGACAACCTGAAGAGCGCCGTGCTCGAACGCCAGGGCTCGGCGATTCGCTTTCATCCCCGGTTGCTCGAGCTCGCCGGTCACTATCACTTCGCCCCACGGCCCTGCACACCTGGGCGGGGCAATGAGAAGGGCAAAATCGAGCGGCAAATTCAGTACCTCCGCCATGCCTTCTTTGCCGCGCGGACGTTTACCGATGTCGACGATCTGAACGCGCAGTTTCGACGCTGGCGCGACGAGGTGGCCCATCAGCGGTCCCATCCCGAGCAGCGCGATCAGACCGTCGCGCAGGTCCTCGCGCAGGAGCAACCGCGTCTCTTGCCGCAGCCCGCCCATCCCTTCGCGACCGAGGTGCTGCGTGCCGTCGTGTCCGGCAAGACGCCCTACGTGCGCTTTGACCGCAACCACTATTCGATTCCGCACACGCACGTCCGGCGCCCCGTGACGCTCCTCGCCAGTGCGACCCTCGTCCGGATCGTCGCCGGCGCGGCGGAGATCGCGCGGCATGTGCGCAGTTACGACACCGGCCAGACCATTGACG
>JALYJX010000536.1 GCA_030775065.1 Gemmatimonadota bacterium
TGCCGGCGTCGAGCAATTGCTGACCAATGCGCCGCGCTGCCATGGTGTTCGGCAACGTGTCGCAAAACTTCACAACGGAAATAGCGAACGCTTCAGTGCGAGATTTTAGAGCGTTTTCTTCTTGTACGTAGTACGGCCTCTATGGTACCTCTGTCGCCGGAGGTGTCATGGCACCGTATTCGATGGACTTGCGGACGCGCGTGGCCAAGGCGTGGGATGCGGGCGTGGACGCCGACGCCGTCGCCGCAAAATACGACGTCAGCCGGGCGTGGGTGCATCGACTGATCCAACGTCGGCGAGAGACCGGGTCGCTGGCGCCCCGCAGGCAAACGAAGTTTCGGCGACACGTCCTCACGGATCGCGAAGAGGCGCGGTTGGCGGGGCTCATCCTCGCGCGCCCGGATGCCACGTTGACGGAGTTGCGGGACGCGATCCCCACGCGTGCGGCCCTCAGCACGTTGTGGCGGACCATCGATCGCTTGGGGTTCACCCTTAAAAAAAACGGTACACGCCGACGAGCAGCGTCGGCCTGATGTCGCCGCCGCCCGGCGGCAGTGGCAGACCTGGCAGCCGCTCCGCGACGTGTCGCAGTATGTGTTTCTGGATGAATGCGGGGTGACGACGGATCTGCTGCGCCGTTACGGCCGCAGCCTGAGCGGTACTCGCCTCCGCGATCACACGCCCTGCAGTCATTGGGAGACGCACACCGTGGTGGCGGCGCTGCGCCTCGACGGCCTCGGCGCCCCGGCCGTGTTCGACGGACCGATCGACTCTGCGACGTTTCTCGCCTACGTCGAGCAAGTCCTGGTGCCCACGCTGCGCGCGGGCGATGTGGTGGTGCTCGACAACCTCGCCGTCCACAAACAACCCGCGGTGCGCACGGCGATCGAAGCCGTAGGCGCCCAGCTCCGCTTCCTGCCGCCTTACAGCCCGGACTTCAATCCCATCGAACTGGCCTTCGCGAAACTGAAAGCGTTCATCCGGGCGGCACGTCCCCGGACCTTTGATCACGTCTGCGACTTGATCGCCGCCGCGCTCGGGCTCTTCACGCCCACTGAATGCCGAAATTTCATCCGGCACTGCGGGTATCGTGTTTCTACAGCGTTATGAAAAACGCTCTAGGTTGACGAAACCGCCGCTCGCGGCTGAGCGGCAGCACGTTAGCCAGACACGACGAGTCATGCGACAGGAGTGGACGGATGGGATCGTCAGGAGCACGGAAGGCCGCGGCCACTCGGAAGCACAGAGCGGCGAGCAGGAAAGCGGCCACCACGCGCAAGCGTCGGGCGGCGGGCCGAAAGGCAGCGACGACGCGCAAACGTCGCACTGCCGGCAGGAAGGCGGCTGCGGCCCACAACACACCGTCGGTCGTTCCGATGGTCTCTTACGAGGACGGGATCGCGGCCTTGGAATGGCTTCGCAGTGCGTTTGGGTTTCGGGAGACGGCACGTCTCACAGCGCCGGACGGGAGACTTTCACACGGCGAGATGGAGGCCGGTGACGGATTGATCATGCTTGCGTCTCCCACACCCGAGTACCGCAGTCCGAAACGCCATCGGGAGGCGTGCGAGCAGGCACGCAAGTGGTCGGCGGTGCCATGGATTATCGACGGGGTGCTCGTCTACGTGGACGACCTAGATCGACACCTTGCGCGAGCGAAGGCAGCAGGTGCGACGATCCTCTCTGACATCGAAGAGGGGCCGCCTGGCCGACGATACCGGGCAGAGGATTTCGAAGGCCATCGCTGGTTCTTTTTCGAGAAGGACGAAGGATGATACTGAAGGCTGGCTAACCAGCCGCTGCAGCCGACGAGCGGCGCTCGTGCACCGAGCTGTAAGTAGCAGGATCGTGAGCGCCGCTCGCGGCTGAGCGGCCATGCGTTCGGCGGCGGAGTCGCGAGTGAACGGGAGTGTCAGTCTCTGTGCGTCTCCCGCTGGGACCGATCCCCGGGCGAATGATTGGGGGGGACGGGAGCCGCTGATCCGGCGCAAATCATTGCCTCCTCGAAGGAGACGTGATAAAACTCAGCGTCGAGTGCGTTACCAATCGGTTTCTACGCGTAACTTTTACCCGAAAAGGAGGTGCGCCATGAGCGAGAAGGACATTCAGAAGGACGATCTCGTTGGCAAGACCGCGGCGATCCGGGATCACGACCACGACATGATCCACGACCTGAGCAAGCGTCTCGACGCCGTTTGGCGGTACGACCAATACATCGAGAATGCCCAAAAATTCCCCGAACTTCAGCGGTTCTGGGAGGAGAGCAAGCAGATGGAGCTCAAGACTATCGAGCGGCTGAAGGAACTCATCCGCGACCACGTCCGCAAGGACAACTTTTGATCCGTGGGCGTTTGGTAGCGAACAG
>JALYJX010000537.1 GCA_030775065.1 Gemmatimonadota bacterium
GACGAATGGTCATGGAAAGCCGTGGAAGGCGCCACGACCTCCTTCGATTTCCACGCCACCATTCTTCACCTCCTCGGTCTCGACCACGAAAAGCTAACCGTCCGCCACAACGGCATCGACCGGCGGCTCACGGATGTGCACGGTCACGTCATCCGGGAGATCCTGGCGTAGGGATTGACCGGCCGGGAGTATTTCGTTGTACTTGGCGGCGTAGCGGGATTGTGGCCCGGAGCGGCCACCATACTAGCCCAACTTTCGCAGATATTTTGCTAGCGAGGCGATTTTCGAGGGGTTGGCCGGTGCAAGTCGCTGAGTTTCAGGGGCCGTGATTTTCGCTACCCTTGTGGGCCGACCCTAACGATTGCCGGCTGGAAAACCGGCGTATCTTTTCCGGGCATGTTCCTCAAACGACGCGTCCGGCGCAAAGACGGCAAAGAGCATGTTTACTATGCGGTGTGCGAAAGTTTGCGCGTGCATGGCGGGCGCACCATCCAGCGTCAGGTGCTGCACCTGGGCGAACTCAACACCACGCAGATCGAGAGCTGGCAGCACACCATTGACATCATCCATGAGGACGACGGGGCACGGCTGCAGCGCCGCCTGTTCACCGACCGCGAAGGCAGCGCGCCGCAGGACGCGCAGGATGTTATCGAAGTGCGCCTCTCGACCTTGCGCGTGCGTCAGCCGCGCCGCTTTGGCGACTGCTGGGCCGCCTGCCGCCTCTGGCAGGAACTCGGCCTCGATGTCTTCTGGCGCGAAGCTCTGAGCGGTGCGCGGGGACTGGAGCCGTGGGAGAAAGTTCTCGAACTGCTCGCCGTCAACCGCCTGCTCGATCCGCGCAGCGAACTTTACGTGCATGAAAAATGGTTCCCGCAGACCGCCATGGACGTGCTCCTGGAGAGCGACTTCGCCATCGCCGAAAAAGACCGTCTCTACCGCTGCCTGGACCACATCGTGGCGCACAAGGCCGCGCTCGAAAAACATCTGGCTGCGCGCTGGAAGGATCTTTTTGGCGCCACCTTCGACATCGTGCTCTACGATCTGACCAGCACGTATTTTGAAGGGCAGGCCGCCGGCATTCCCAAAGCCAAACGCGGCTACTCGCGCGATCACCGCCCTGATTGCAAGCAGCTCGTCGTCGCACTCATCGTCACCGCCGAAGGCCTGCCCCTGACATATGAGATCTTCAGCGGCAACACCATCGACGTGACCACACTCAAAGACATCGTCACCAAAGTGGAAGCCAAACACGGAGCGGCGCGCCGCGTGTGGGTCTTCGACCGCGGGATTACGAGCGAGGAAAACCTGACATGGCTGCGCGAGCGCGGCACGTGTTATTTGGTCGGCACCCCGAAGCATCAACTCAGCAGCTTCGAGCAGCATCTCACGGACAAGGACTGGAGCACCGCCGCTCCCGGCGTCGAGGTCAAACTCTGTCCGCACGATCAGGACATCTACGTGCTCTGCCGCAGTAAAGGCCGCGTGGAAAAAGAACACGCCATGCGCCGCCGGGCGCTGCGCGCCTGCGTGCGCGATCTCATCAAGCTCAAGCGCACCGTGGCCGCCGGGCGGCTCAAGGACCCTGACATTATCCAGCAACGCCTCGGCGGCCTCAAAGAACGGCACCGCCCGATCTGCCGTTATTTGAGCAAATTGGCGTACCAGGACGGCGCCATCGTGTGGGAATGGGACCGTGAAAAATGGCGCGCCGCCGTCCTGCGTGACGGCGCCTATCTGTTGCGCGCCCACTGGCCCGGCGAACACGATCCGGCCACGCTTTGGCAGACCTACATCCAGCTCACCGAAGCCGAAGCCGCGTTTCGCACCTTGAAAAGCGAGATCAAAGTGCGCCCCGTGTGGCACTGGAAAGAGCGGCGTGTGGAAGCCCATATCATGGTCGCGTTCCTTGGCTACGCCATGCACGTGTGCCTCAAAAAGCTCGCCGCGCGGCGCGCCCCCACCCTGACCCCCTGGCAAGTGCTCCAGCACCTGCGCAAGATCATGCTGGTGGACGTCGAGTTCGACACCCGCGACGGCCGCACCCTGACGCTGCCGCGGATCACCATCCCCGAAAAAGAACAGGCCGCGCTTCTGCTGCAACTTGGCTGGACTCTGCCCGAACAACCTCCGCCGCGCATCCGCACCCCGAAACTGCCGCCCACAGAGTAAAGCCCGCCCGTTAAAATTTGTGTGGCCGACCTTCACCCCTCAAAACCGGGCTCACTCCGGGAACAAATCACTGCAACAATAGAAAATGCGAAAGTTGGGCTAGATACATGCGGCGGGCTTCGATCTCAAACAGGGCCTCGACGGCGTGCCACGCGCTCAACAGGCGGCTCAGTGGTAAGGGTAGCGGTTTCATAG
>JALYJX010000538.1 GCA_030775065.1 Gemmatimonadota bacterium
CCGCTCGACCAGAGAGCACCTCGTAGACTGCCCTGACAATCGCTTCTGGCGAAGCCACATCTTCCACCGTTGCGTCAGATTCCTTTTGCATTGTCTTCCCTTATGGTGCGGTGTAGAGAGTGAACGGCGCCGCACGGGAGTCAGAAAGATCTACGGCTACTCCCGCTTGGCTAGCCAGGTCACTTCCCGCTACCCACGTGCCAGAGCACCTTTTCAGCGTGCCAACGCTCACCCTCCTGATCATTGACGACGAGCCGCAGATAAGACGCGTCGTGCGCCACGCCCTCGAAGCGGATGACACGCGCATACTCGAAGCAGGCACCGGACGTGAAGGCCTCGATCTCGCCGCCGCCGAGAAACCCGACCTTATCGTACTCGACCTCGGACTTCCGGACATCTCCGGAGTGGATGTCTGCCGCGACATTCGCGGCTGGTCCACGGCGCCAATCGTTGTTCTCTCCGCGCGCCACTCCGATGTCGAGAAAGCCGCGCTCCTCGACCTCGGCGCCGATGACTACATAACGAAGCCCTTCAGCACAATCGAGTTTCAGGCGAGGGTTCGCGCCCAGCTCCGCCGTGCACGCGGGACGAGTGGAGCCGACGGCGAAACCTGCGTGGAAGCTCACGGCGTAAGGATTGACCTTGCGAAGCGCTCTGTCCGCCGCGACGGCGAGATGGTACACCTGACCCCCATCGAATGGGAGCTGCTTCGCGTCCTGTCCGCGAATGCGGGACGAACGCTGACTCACCGCCAGCTCTTTTCGCAGGTCTGGAATCGGTCGCACGGCGATGCTCAACAGAATCTGAGAGTGCACGTCGCCAGTCTTCGCCGTAAGCTCGAGCGCGACTCGGTACGTCCACGGCTCATCCTGACCGAGCCCGGCGTCGGGTATCGCTTCGAGCTGGAGGGTTAGAGCGATGGGAGCGCAGTTTTCCCGTCAGGCGAATCATGTCACCGACTCGCGGCGTGCCGCCCCCAGTCCCGAAATGCTGGAGTGGCTGCTATGGCTCGGCCTGCTCGCACTCGTGACCGCCGCGATGCTTCCCTTTCGCGCGTTGCTCGACAAGGCGCATGTCGCTCTCGTCTACCTCCTGCTGGTGCTCGGCGCAAGCGCCCGCTCGGGAAGAAGGCTCGGTCTCACAACCGCCGTCGCCGCTTTCTTCAGCCTCAACTTCTTCTTCGTTCCGCCCTATCACACTTTGATGGTGGCCGATCCTCTGGACTGGGTGGAGCTCGCGGCGTTTCTCCTCACCAGTATCGTGGCCGCCCAGCTGCTCGCGCGCGCACAGAGCGAAGCAACCGCGGCGAGAAACCGCGCGACCGAAGTCGGATGGTTGTCAGCGATCGGCTCCGAAGCGTTGAATGCGGGGCGAGCCGAAGAAGCCCTCGGCGCAATGGCAGCGGTAATTCGCGAAACGTTGGACGTTGCCCAGTGCGAGATCTATGTGCGCGATGGAGCCGACGGATCGATCAAGCTGACGGCCGGGAGCGGAGCTCCGCCCCACCCTGCCGTCGCCAATTTGCCGAACGATACGGCACAGGGAGATCAGGAGGACGGCGAGTTCAGACTTCCCTCGGGCGCGCGCATGGTCGAATGGGTTGCCGAGAGCGGGCGGGCGGTGGTAGAGCGAACCGACGGCGGAATTCGAACGGGCGCCGATGGGGTCGCTGACGGCGAGATGGCAAACGTAGACCTGACCAATGCCCGGACCCTTCTGCTGCCGTTGCGGGTGCATGATCGCACCGTTGGAGTTCTGCGCCTTGCGCACACGAACACGCTGCCACTCGATGCGCCGCGACGGCGCTTCCTCCAGGCACTCTCGTACTACGCGGCGCTTGGCGTGGAACGGGTTGCCCTCGTGGCGGAGGCCGAGCACGCGGAAGCGCTGCGGAGCGCGGATGAATTGAAGAACGCGCTTCTCGCTTCTGTTTCGCACGACCTCCGCACGCCGCTCACAACGATCACAGCGCTGGCGCACGACATCGCCAAGGATGGTGACGAACGCGCGGTGACGATCCAGGAGGAGGCGAATCGGCTCAACCGCTTCGTAGCGGACCTTCTCGACCTGTCTCGGCTTGCGGGCGGAGCACTCACCGTCGCCACCGAGGTCGAGGCCGCAGACGATCTCCTCGGCGCGACGCTTCAACGGGTTTCGGGAGCGCTGAATGGCCACGACCTGAACGTGACCCTCGACCCCGCCGATCCCCTGCTCCTTGGCCGATTTGATTTTGTGCACTCGCTCCGCATCCTGGTGAACCTCGTGGAGAACGCGCTCAAGTATTCTCCAGCCGGCTCGATGGTCGAGTTGTCCGTGCGGAGCGATGGCGATTCGCTCGCTTTCGTTGTCGCCGAC
>JALYJX010000539.1:0-1895 GCA_030775065.1 Gemmatimonadota bacterium
CTTCAACACCGTACTCATTGCCACATTGAATGAGCGGGACTACATCATTCGTGGATAACATCCAAAGTGTTACCCATGTTGCTGGACAGTTCTGTTACCTATCTCCCCGGCTGCTCATGGGCGAGGATCTAATCCGGAAGCGGATTTGGCGATCTCAAAGAAGCGTTCAAGGAAGTCGTCACACTCCTTAATGACTTCATTCGCCTTCTTTACCGCGGGCGTGCCAGCATGCTCGGAAGGGGCATATGATTCGAATACTTGCCTGACCTTCGGGTGAACAAGTGCATTACGCCGCGCTCCTAATTTCTGCGTCACTTCAATTAACGGATGATGTGGCTCTAATTCGAGTCCCTCGCAGGCTTTGATGAGAGCACGCAGCTTTCGAACCAGAGGGAGCCTCTCATAATCCTGCTCAAACGTGTCCGCACCTAACTCCCGTGCACCGTAGTAGTTGATTGTAGCTTCGACGGTCATAGCAGCAAAAACTACGACGCTATCAGCAGTTGCATCACGTCTTCGGCACAGACGGTGTAAATCAGGATAGAGCTCTGCGCCGATGAAGGCCACACCAGGCTCCGGCCAGTTGGAATCGACCGCTTCCTGACACGCTAGCAAGTCTTCAAGCTGGAAACGAAGATATTCGTAATAACGAGAATGCTGCGTAAGCCATCCACCGTGAGGAAGCGGCAATCTTGATTCCATTGTTATGCCTGAGCGTGATCGGTGTGCACGCTAACGCCCTAAGCTAAGCTGCCAGCGAATCAAATAAATTGCGAGCGAAGCGAGCATCATCCGATCGCTTGTCAGCTTCAGCGAGTGTTAGGCTGCGTGGTCGAGGCAGTAGCCTACACAACCGGATCGGTGGCGGCCAATCAATCTTTCAGTCGGTCTAATACCGAGTTCGCGTTCTGAGGCGCGAATTGTTCCAGAACCCACCCGTCTCGAGAGCATTATTTGATGCGGGTTGGGTTGGGACATCTGTAGCGCCCGCGGAAGATTTTTTCAAGACGCGATGCTTACAGTCGGGTAACCACCTCAGTGGGACAAATGAGCGAATCAAGCGCATCGAGTGGTGTCATGAGAAAAAAATCGGCAGCATCGCGGCAGCACGTGAGAGCGCCCGTCGTAGACCTGTACCCAACATTCCAATTGTTCACCAGAGTAGCTGATATCGATGCCTCAGTCTTGGATTTGCGATATGCCACTCCAAAATTCCATCCCTAGGCAATGCTATCTGATCTTCGCGAACCGGAATTAACGAACTTTCTGAAGGAAGAATTCGTCGTCTGCAGTTTCCGGGATGTTTTGGGTCCTTGATTATCGCTCGCAAGGTCAGGCTCTTGTGAGGAACCGTGATGACCGCGGCGAAAAACGGTCGAGCAGTACCCGCCGCGTCCTCAAGCTCAATACTTGCCCCGCACTCGAGTGCCGCACCTTTCTTGAGGGGGTCAAAATCAATCCGACACAACGATCCGGTCCCGGTTGGGTCCTGACCAATGCGTACGGTGTGTCGAGGGTTCAAGGGAGTCGGGACCATCGGGCCGCCACCCGTCCAGTTGAACTTAAAACTGTAATGATCAAGACCTTCTTGAAGGGCCTTGATAGAGAATTGTCGGGTGTATTGGTAATTCGGCGGATTGACGGTCAGTTCTGCTTCTGTTTTGATCAGGCGAGCGCCCGGATTAAGGCTTTGCAATTCCAAGCTCCGGCGCCTAAGCAGAACGCCACCCGTTACCATAAGTAATAGACCTGAAGGCGTGGCTAGGCTCGCGGCTAAGAGTGGATGAGCGGTAATTGCGCTGATACCGGATGCAAGCGCAGTTAGCACGCTACTCGCCAGCACTATTTTCTCGGCGTAGTAGATTGAGCCAAGAAGGTAGAATAGGCTGCCGATT
>JALYJX010000539.1:1905-2355 GCA_030775065.1 Gemmatimonadota bacterium
AAAATCGACCACCGAAACGGAAGAGGCCCCAGACAGTTCATCTGAGGCCCTAAACCGACGTTAGCCGGGTGAGTCATCCATGATTATATCCTAGTTTTTTGTGTATTGAAGCAATATCGAATCATAGGCCACCTAGCGCAAGTCTTTGGGCCACCACATCGCCCGTGTGCCTAACGCGTTCAGCTAAGCCGCAAGCAAATCGGATAGTACACAAGCGTAACGAGCCTTGTTGTCACCCTCACCGAGTTTTAGGAAGCCAGACGAAAAACTGGGTCCATGGGCGACGGCAGATTGTGGCTGTCTAACGAGGCTGTAGAAAAACTGTCGTGATTATGTTGTTGTCGCGGAACTGATCATGCAATGGTTGGTGGATCGTGTGTCGGCATTGAATCGCTGTTCCCTCCGGACGAGCACACCCAATGGCCCGCTACAAGTACATCGATACCAACC
>JALYJX010000540.1:0-2006 GCA_030775065.1 Gemmatimonadota bacterium
CACCGGAACATTGTTGATTCGTTGTTCAAGATGAGTAAATGAGAGCTTGCCGTCCGGGTTCGTGTAATCGGCAAGGACGTTTAGCGAGTCCGTCTGGTCATCCGTGACGCCTACCAGGTCGTTGTTCTCTTTCAGAAAACCACGCAGAATGCTGACGCGATTGCTTCCGGCCGACGGACCGGTCAGAAAGTTACGGCCCATGGCGACATCCGGTCCGATCACCTCGGGAATTCGAATGTCTGTGTTGTAGTCGATCTTCAGGCTGGGGACCCGGGTCCGAAGATCGTTCTCACCGCGAACGAAATCATCCCGCGTAGTTGCGACCGCCGAAGCATCCTTGCCGGCCGATTGCCGAGCGGCAGCAAAATAATCGGCGACGTCATTACCTTTGTGCTCGCGAATATCGTAATTCGGGAGAGCGCGGTCGTGGCTGACGGTCCGGGTAAAGAGACCTTCGCCGTCGGCGTGGCCAGCCTCCGAGTGGAACTGGGACGGCACGAGGATCAACGCCGCCACGACACCCCAAATGAATAAGGTTGATAAAAGACCGCGCCGGGTCTGCGTGAAAAAACTATCCTGCATTAACAAGCCCTCCTAAAGCTAAAAACGAAAAATGGCACTATTGTCGCGGGAGGCGGCAAGTTCGAACAATTAAGAAAAAATAACCCTCTGCTGGTGGCGCAAAACAATCTGGCTTCGACACCGGAAAGATTTGCGATTACAATTTGTTATGAAAACGGAGGCAGTGATTTCTTTCGCGATCCTGAGTATTCGGGATATAATTTCACTTGCTTGTATAAAGAATCTTCGACGACTGCAAACTGATGTTTTTACCAGATAATCCGTTGCCAGTCAATTTTCCACACACCTACCCATGGCCGAGACCCACATCGACAAAGTATTCGGGATAAACGGCCTGATCGCTAAATTCCACGAGAATTACGAGCATCGGCCGGGCCAGATCAAGATGGCCGAGGAGATAGTGAAGGCGTTCGAAGCCAAGCGGCACCTGGTCGTCGAAGCCGGAACGGGAACCGGCAAAACGCTAGCGTATCTTGTCCCGGCCATCGCAGCGGCTCTTAGCACCAAGAAGCGCGTAATCATTTCTACCGGCACCAAGAACCTTCAGGAACAGTTGATGGAAAAGGACATTCCTTTTCTGCAAAAAATCCTTCCAAAAAAGTTTTCCGCCGCCTACATGAAGGGCAGGTCGAATTACGCTTGTATTTACCGCATCGGAAAGGCCGAGCATCAGCCGATACTCGGAGGTCTCGATGAAATGGATCATTTCGATCAAGTGCGCAGGTGGTCCCAAACGACATCCGTCGGCGACCGGCGCGAATTGACCGACCTCCCCGAGGACCTTTCCTTTTGGAGCCGGATAAACGCGCGTTCCGAGATTTGTCTCGGCCAAAAATGCCCCGACTTCGAGCCGTGTTTTATCACACGGATGCGCGCGCGCGCCGAAGATGCCGACATAGTTATCGTCAATCATCATTTGTTTTTTGCGGACCTCAGCGTGCGCGGGAATCAATACGGCAGGGTCATACCCGATTATTCAGCGGTCATTTTTGACGAGGCTCACTTGATCGAGGACATCGCCGCCGATTACTTCGGCGTGCAGGTATCGAATTTTCAGATCGACGAGTTGGTTCGCGATTCCGACACGCTTCCGATCACCGATGCGATCGTTAATCGAGACCTGACGAAGATCGCCGCAAAGGTCATCGGCCTTGCCGAGCAGTTGTGGCTGCGATTCACGCAGGGCCGCGTCGACGGTCGGTATCCTCTTCTCGAAGATGTCTTCTCTTATAGGACAAAGAAGGGCGACAACGCTCCGACCGCGCTTGGCGAGGCGTATGAGGCTCTCGATGGCGCGCTCGGATCCCTGGTCGCGGCGATAGATCGCTTCTCGGACACGATACCGGAGGTCGAGAGTCTTGTGCGGCGAACAAAACAGACTCGAGCCGATCTCGATTTTGTCGTTCATCAGGCGGAGCGAAATT
>JALYJX010000540.1:2016-2352 GCA_030775065.1 Gemmatimonadota bacterium
GGCTTGAGCGGCGCGGAAAGGGAATCTTCTTGCGCGCATCGCCGGTCGACGTCTCCGAGCTGCTTCGAGATAAGCTTTTCGAGAAGGTCGAGACCTGCATCCTGACGTCGGCGACACTTTCCAGCGGCGGATCGTTCAATTTCGTCCGTGAGCGCCTGGGGCTCGACTCATCCAAGACAAACGTCCTTCACGCGGAGTCTTCGTTCGATTTCGAAAAGCAGGCGATAGTCTACCTTCCGAAGGCGATGCCCGATCCACGCACGCCGGAATTCACGCAGCTCGCGGCCGGCGAGATCGTTAAGATCCTTCAAGTGACGAACGGGCGCGCTTTTGTCC
>JALYJX010000541.1 GCA_030775065.1 Gemmatimonadota bacterium
GATCAAGTGAGTCTCGTTACTCGGCAAATCCTGGCGCCAACAACGCGCCTGGTCCAAGGAACGTGAACGAAAGCCCGGCACATCAGCCGGGCTTTTATTGTGTTGGTGCGTGGCACGTCGTGACCGTACGTGGGCTTTGAAGGTTTCGGCAGCAAACGGCGGGAGAGCAGACCTGGGAAAGAGGTCGAGCAACCGAGCGTTTTCCGTCTTGCGGAACTCGCTTCGTCTGTTCCTCATCGGCCGCACGCTGCGCCATTTTCCTGGCGAGCCTTGGCTATGATTGGATCGTGCTGATGTGCCTTTAATCGATCTGGCTAAAGTCTGCAGCTGGCAGATTCTGTTGCGAAAGGCGCCGACGAGAGGCTAAGTCGGCCGAAGCGGTTTTTGAAAATGGTGTCGAGGCCTTGGTTGCCGCTCGCTCCGATGGGAGCGGCGGCCTTGACGCACCGCACTGACGCCCTCGACATAACTTCAACTCTACCTGCCGCTACGCAACACATGGGTCGGTAAGCGGTGGTGATCGCGCAACAAGTCTTGCGAGCCGCCTCAGATTTTGAGCGATGGCCGCGAGGGTGAACTCGAACTGCGCTCCGCGCGGCCCGCGCAATCGCAGGCGGCCGAGCCGCAGGATGCGCTTCAAGTGTGCGAACAGCATCTCAGCACGCTTCCTGTCCCGGCGCGATTGCTCGAACGCTTCGGTCTTGGCAAGCGCGCGGGCGACATCGCGGGCGTCCTCATAAATGCTGCGCGGGATCCTGCGAGCTGGCATCTTCGGACAGCATTTCGCCTTGAGCGGGCAGGCTCTGCAGTCGCGTGTACTGGCAAGATAAAGAAGCGTCTCGCCATCGTTGACCAACCTGCCTGTCGTCTTGAGGATCTTGCCTGCCGGGCAGGTGTAGACGTCCAGCTCCTTGTCGAACGTGAAGTCGTCGCGACTGAAGGTGCCGTCCTCGCGCTTGGATTTGTCGATGACGGGAATGTGCGGCGCGATCTTCTTGTCTTTGACGAGCCAGTTTAGGTTTGCCCCTGAACCATAGGCTGTATCGGCGGCGAGCCGCTCCGGCTTCAGACCGAAGCGTTCCTCGGTTCGTTCGATCATCGTCTTCGCCGCGCCGACCTCGGCCTGGCGGATGGCACGGGACGCCTCGACGTCCATGATGACGCCGAACTTCACGTCGATGAGATAGTTGTCGGCGTAGGCGAAGAAGGCTGGCCCTCGCATCGCGCCTGTCCATTGGGCAGCCGGGTCGGACGGCGAGACGAACTTCGGAGTGACGTCGCTCGCCGCACCGAACGCCGCATCATCGAGGGTTGCCAGATACTCCTTCACGGCGCGGCTCGCAGTCTCGCGATCACGCGTCTTCTCCCATTCCGAGCCGGGAATCGAACGCTGCTTGTTGGCGTCCGCCACAATCAAGCTCGCATCGACCGCGAACCCTTCACCGCCGACCAGCCCGGCCGAAATACATGCGTTAACAATACGCTCGAAGACCGTGCGGAAAATGTCACTGTCACGAAAGCGCTCATTACGGGCGCGCGAGAACGCCGAATGATCCGGGACCTTGTCCTCGATGCTCAAGCCGCAGAACCAGCGGTACGCCAAATTGACCTTGACCTCACGACAGAGCAACCGCTCCGACCGGATAGCAAAAACATAGCCGACGATGAGCATCCGGATCATGAGCACCGGATCGATCGACGGGCGGCCAAGCGGCGAGTAGTAAGGCTCAAGCTCGGAGTGGACCCAGGACAGATCGAGCACGGCGGCGATCTCGCGCACCAGGTGATCGTCCGGAACAACCTCGTCGAGCTGGAACTCGTAGAAAAGTTGCTCCTGATCGTGCTTCAGCCGCCCCATCATCGCCCGCCTCCGCAGCAGATCGCGTCAGAGCGAAGGAATCACTGTTCGCAACAACCATCAACCGACTTCTGCAACAAAATCGGCACGAATGCGAAGTGACGAGCGGCGCCATTTACGGCTGCTTCTAGGTGGAAAGCAGACTGTCCCGCCGCTCAAATGAACAGCCGAGTCTAACCCGAAGCACACATTGGCTCCAATTTGGAGGTGGGTCCAGTCGAAAGCCTCAGGAGCATTGGCGCCGGGGTCGGTCACACCCATATCGGGGACATGAAGCTGCCTCCTACCTCTATTCTCACGATCTGCGGACTTGAAGAACTGGGGCATCACAGCGCTCGAGGCGTTAGCCATGTCCTCTCAATCCTGGACCCGGACTGGCCCGAACCACAGGCATTTGGGGCCTATGACCCCCATCATCGAACCACGCTGCACTTTCATGATGTGATTGAACCCGGACCGGACCTCGTGCTCCCGCAACCCGAGCA
>JALYJX010000542.1 GCA_030775065.1 Gemmatimonadota bacterium
AGCGGGACGATTACAGAGCTCTTGACCGAGTGTCTCAACCGCTCGAACAATCCACCGGCCGGAGCAAGCACGAGTCCGGGGCGAAGCACGAGGTCGCGCTCCGGGTCCATCCGCTTCTCCAGCTCGTATTTGCTCTGGCCGTAGTACGAGCGCGCGTCCGCGTGCGCGGCAAAGCTCGAGACGAACACGAATTTTCGGACGCCCGCCGCGCGGGACGCCTCGAGCACACGCATCGTGCCTTCCTCGTTCACACGCTTCGCATTCTCGCGCCGCACGGCTGTCGTGGCATACGCCGCATGGATCACAGCATCCACTCGACGCAGTGCACTCTCGTCCAGGGCGTGCGGAAGATCGGCGCGGTATAGCTCGATGCGCGGCGCGGTGAAGGGATACCGTGACGTGTCCCGGATCAGCGCGCGCACAGTCCATCCGCGACGCTGGAAATACTGACACAGGCTGCGACCAATGAGACCGGTTGCGCCTGTGATTGCGACGGTGCGTCTGGCAGGACTCACGCCGCTGCGCTCCCTCCGCCAGCAAGCCTTTTGGCCAGCAGCGCGCCGATACGATTCGCATTCGCCATGATGGTGAATGTGAGTCCCTTTGCCGGCAGATACGGGAATGGCGACCCGTCCGCGAGATACACCGCGCGAGTTGCGCGCAGACGGCAGTCGCCGTCGCAGGTCAGCTCAGATCCCTCCTCAACCATTGGGAACGTGCCGGCGTAGTGAATGCTCGAGCCGTGCCCGGGATGAATTGCCCTGATTGGCCAGCAGCCGAGGCGCCTGAAGAACCGAATCACTTTCGATTCGTTGCGTTTGTGTCGCGCCTCCTCGTCCGACGTCAGCTCATAGTTCACGACGAGCGTGTCGCTCCCGCCTGCACCGCGCTCGAGCCGGCAGTTTCGTGCCGGGCTCGGACGATCGTCGTGACTGATGCCGAGAATCACGAACGCGCTCGTGAGAAGCTGCATGATTCTGAGCGCTTCGCGGTACGCAATTGGCGCTTCCTTGAGAAGCTTGAACGTGAGCAGCGACCGGTAGGTAAAGAGCTGCGTGACGATCAGCCCTTCGTCATTTCCCGGAGGGACGTAAATGCCCGTGAGCTGCGCGAGAGAATAGCGGCGGTCCGCCGCCGCCCGTCCGATCATCCCCACGTTTACGCCCGGCACGTACGTGTAGGGATTACACATCAACGGTACCGGCTGTCCGAATTTCCCGAGCGAGCGAAGGACGATACGCGCGGTGCTCGTTGTTCCCGCCGCGAGGACGAGTGCTCTCGCCCGGTAAGCAGCGCGTTCACCGGAATCGAGATTCTCGGCGACCACCTGCACGCCTTCGGCCGATTCCTCGAACGACCGGACGATCCGCCTGCTTTCGTATCTGAAATTCTTTCGTGCCTTCAGCTCCTCGATGGTGAACCTCGGCCGGTAAACGCTGCGGTCGGTGTCTGCCCAGAACTCCATGTCGAGATAACGATGCGGCCCGCGACCGCGAAGTTCTTGCGTGCAGATCGCGAGCGGCGTTCGTCCCATGAAAAATCCTTCTCTCGCAAATGCGTCCCGCTTTCGCACGTAGCGGTCCAGCACGGCCGCCGCATTTGTGTCGACTTCAATCGGCGGCATCGTAGCGTGGCCGCCCGTCAGGTGCTCGAGGTCATCGCCTCGCCCACCGGTTGTGCCGATTCTTTCGGCCACGGCCCGGTAGTGCGGGTCGAGATCGCTGCGACTGATGGGCCAGCCGGAGAGCTCCGCATCGGAGAATGGAAAAACTCCGGCGCCCCATGCTGCCCCGAGTCCGCTCAGGGCGAGGCTCTCCGAAAGTTGGAACGTGGAGGATTGCACAGGCAGTCGGGACATTCCGCTGGTGAAGACGTAACGGCGCGGTGGCGTGAGCTGCGCGCCGAGGCCGACTTTTCCGAACGGGATTCCCTCGAACTCGTCGCCGAGGAAGTAGCGATGTTGCTGGTCGTCGGTCTCGCGAATGGTTCTGAACGGCTCGGCGGGAATGAGGGGTGAGTAGCGTGTTTCTTCTTCGCCAACGTCGAGGAGCAGCACATCGAGTCCTGCTTCAACGAGGGGGACTGCGGCATTTGCTCCACCGGGGCCGGAGCCGACGACGATGACGTCGGTCACGCGCGCTCGCCTTTGGCGGCAGGGACCATCGCGAGTATCAGTGCGCCGATGAGAAACTTGAAAGCGGCAGAAAGCGAGTACCACGCGAGCAACAGGAACGTTTTCGCGCGGCCGGGGGGCGGTGCGAGAAACTCGCTGGCGTGGTGCACCGACGCCTCGAGAATCGCGGCCATGAGCAGAATTTTTTTTCGGAGGAGAGAGCCGGGCC
>JALYJX010000543.1 GCA_030775065.1 Gemmatimonadota bacterium
TGCCAGTGCTCCTCATGTCGCGCGAGGATTTCGCTGATCGCCAATTCCATATCCTCGTGCTGTCTTCCCTCTATGGTGTTTGCCTGCTGCTGTCTTCCGACAGCTTCCTCACGCTCTTCCTCGGCCTCGAGCTGATGTCGCTGCCGGTCTACGTGCTGGTGCTTCTCGCGCTCCGGCGCCCCGAAAGCGCGGAGGCGGCGCTGAAATACCTGGTGCTCGGCGGCACGGCGAGCGCGACGCTGCTGATGGGTGCCTCGCTCCTTTACGGGTGGGGTGGCTCGCTCGAGCTCTCCGCGTTCGCCAACGCGCTTCCCGCAAGCGACTCGCTCGCCCGCGCCGGCGCGGTGCTGATCGTCGTCGCCTTCTTCCTCAAGGCGGCCATCGTCCCTTTCCACGCGTGGGCGCCGGACGCCTACGAGGGCGCCACCGTCCCAGTAACGGCCTACATGGCCACCATCGTCAAGGCGGGTGTATTGCTCGCCGCCGTACGGTTGTTCGACACGGCGCTCGTATCGCGGCCCATGGCGGACCTCATCGCCCTGCTGCCATTGCTGTCGATTGTCTGGGGCAACCTGACCGCGATGCGCCAGCAGAGCTTCCGCCGCATGATGGCCTACTCCGCCATCGCCCACGCCGGGTACCTGTTCTATGCCTTCCTGGGCGATGGACCCGGCCGGTTCCAGGCTGTCGCCTTCTACGTGCTCGCCTACGGACTGATGAATCTCCTCGCCTTCGCGTCGCTGCCGGCGGGCGATGACGATGTGGCGCGGGACCGCTTGGAAAACCTCAAGGGACTCTTCCAGCGCAAGCCCTACGCCGCGGTGGCGATCGCGATTGCGATGCTGTCACTCGCCGGCATTCCCCCTTTCCCGGGATTCATCGCGAAATTCCTGATCTTCAAGAACGTCATCGAGGCCGGTTACACGACTTACGCGGTGCTTGGTTTGATCGGCAGTTACCTCGGGATCTACTTCTACCTGCGGGTCATCCAGTACCTGTTCATGAGTGTCGGGGAGGTCGCCGCGGATCGACGCGCCTCCAGCCGACTGACGCTGGGCGCCGGCGTCATCTGCCTGATCTTGGCGATTGTGTTGAGTGTGATTCCTGGCTGGGTGATCGATCTGCTGTAAGCGCGTCGGCGACCAGCTCGGCAATGTCGCGCGTCGCGATTTCCGGCTCGCGCCCGAGCGCCTTCGTGCCGTCGCTCATCATCGTCGCACAGTAGGGACAGGCCGTGGCGATCACCTGGGGCTGCTGCGGCAACGCCTGCTCGACGCGCGTGATGTTGATGCGGCGACCGATGTTTTCTTCCATCCACATTCTCGCGCCTCCGGCTCCGCAGCACATCGACTTTTCGCGGCGCAGCTCGAACTCGAGTGGCGCGTCCCGGGTCAGGTGCGCGATGATCGCGCGCGGCGCCTCGTATTCACCGTTGTGCCGGGCGAGGTAGCACGGCTCGTGATAGATGACGCGCTCGAAGGCCCGGTCGACGCGGACGCGGCCCTCGGCGATGAGGCTCGCGATGAGCTGCGTGTGATGCACGACTTCGTAGTGCCCGCCGAAGTCGGGATACTCGTTCTTCAGCGTATTGAAGGCGTGCGGATCGCAGGTCACGATGCGCGTCACGCCGAGTCCGTTCAGTGTGTCGGCCAGCACTCGCGCGAGCTGCTGAAACAGCATTTCATTGCCGGCGCGCCGCACGCACTCCCCGGTCGACGTCTCGCGCGCGCCGAGAATCCCGAACCGTATGCCGGCGTGCTGGAGGATCTTGACGAACGCGACCGCGATCTTTTGCGCACGCGGATCGAACGACTCCGCCGAGCCGACGTAGAACAGGTAGTCCAGGGCCTGCACGTCTTCGGGCGTTTGCACGACGGGCACGCCGAGCCCGTTCGCCCAGTTCCCGCGCGTATCGGCCGGCAGCCCCCAGGGATTGCTCTGCACGTCGTAGGCCTCGAACACGGCCTTGAGCTCGTGCGGAAAAGCGCCTTCCATCAGGACCTGATGCTGGCGCATGCGGTAGAAGCGCGGCAGATGCTCAAGCTCGATCGGACACGCCGCCTCGCAATAGCCGCACGTCGTGCACGCCCAGAGCGTCTCCGGTGCGATGACTGCGCCAACCAGAGGCGGCAGCGCTGCGTCGTCGCCGGCGACGATCGCATCGCGCTCCGCCAGCAGATGCTGCTTCAGACTGTCGTAAACCCATTTCAGCGACAGCGGCTTGCCGGTCAGAAAGGTCGGACACGCATCCTTGCAACGACCGCATTCGGTGCACGTGAACGCATCGAGTCCGTCCTTCCAGCTCAAATCGAGCGCGGTGCGCACGCCGATCTTCATCT
>JALYJX010000544.1 GCA_030775065.1 Gemmatimonadota bacterium
GAACGTGAAGGGGCTCGGTTCTCCGCGGACAATGCAATAAGTCGGAGCGATGGTCCAGACGTTCCATGGACCAATACCCAGCGCGTCGGAGAGGCGCCGCGCTGTTGCCTCCAAATCACGCACGAGGTAACCAGTGTGGTGAAGAGTCGCTGCCGTCGGTATGGCCACGGTGTCTCCCGTTGGGTGAGAATTGCCTAATCCAAAAGGCGGTGGATCGTTATCTAACGCCTTAAGCTAGCTGCAAGCGAATCTAGAATCGCGAGCGAAGCGAGCAACACAATATCGCTTGGCAGCTTCAGCGAGTTTTAGGCGTCGCGGGCGCGACGGTCGCGGCGCGCTTGCATTCTGACACCCACGAGCTCGTCACGCTCGGCGCAGGGCGTTCTTGACCTCCCCCTGCCCGCGGCATACTCTGCATCACAAAGCACTTTGGCCTGCTATCTGCAGCACGCGAAAAAGCGGTCCGATCGAGCGTCGGGAGGTAGTTATGAAGAAGTGGGGGCGACGCATTCGCGGGGCAATCGGGATGGGTCTCACCTGGGGAGCAGCATGGTTTGGTGCGGGCATTCTGCTGGCACGGGTGTCCAGTTTTAACCCCGACCTCCCGTTTGCCCTCTTGTTTGCTCCGCTTGGCTTTGCTGTTGGCATCATATTCTCGGGGATCCTCGTGGTTATCGAGGGCCGTCGCAGGTTTGATCGCATGTCGCTTTCGCGCTTTGCGGGGTGGGGCGCCGTGAGTGGTCTTCTGTTGTCTGGGACCTTCGGCGTCGCCGCGGCCCTTAGAGGGGAGACCTTATGGGGAGAAGTCCTGGTGTGGGGTCCCGTGCTCCCCATGGCGAGCGCGGTCTGCGCTGCTGGTTCGCTGGCCCTGGCCAGACGGGCTGAAAGGCGACAACTCTCGAGCCCCAATTGTGATCGAGCCGAGGTCGAACTTACCGAGGACGAAAGGCGGTTACTTCTCGGACGCAGTGACTAACATCTCCGCGTGGCTCCAGCCCGCCGCTTCGCAGGACGTTGCTCCGGCGCGCGCCTCGGGCTAGCATCTACTTGATCTTCACTTTCGCGATTTCCGGGTTTGGCGTGAACCCGTCGCCGAAATCCTCGACGTCCATCAGCTTGCGGATCTCGACCACCGTCTCGCCGTTCGGAAAGATGTTCGGAACGCGCTTCACCCACTCGATCGCTTCTTCGAGCGACTTCACCTGAAGGATCGAGAAGCCCGCAAGGAGCTCTTTCGTCTCGGTGAACGGACCATCGATGACGGTGCGCTTGTCGCCGCTGAACTTCACGCGCGCACCCTTCGAGGTTGGGGCGAGCCCCTCGGCGGCGAGGAGGATACCCGCCTTCGCGAGATCTTCGTTGTACTTCTGCATCGCGGCAAACTCTTCGGGCTTCGGCAGATCGCCCGCCTCCGATTCCTTCGTCGCCATGACTATGACCATGAAACGCATTGTTCTCTCCTGAATTCGGTTCGTGTCGGGTGCCGCGCCCTTCGCGGCCTCACTAACACGTCGAACGAGACCGGTCAAAATCGACACGAGCTTCGAGAAAGCCTTAAAACTGTCGGGTTCAGGAACTTAGCGTCATCCCGGGGAGTGAAACGACAAGGATCTCCTGTACCGGTCGAGTTGGATGCGTCTCGACCCCGACAGATCCCGAATCCGCTCCCGCTTGCTTGAGCCGTACCCGTGACGAAGGAGGACAAAGGCGACGATCTGCGCTGCGAATCATCCGCCTCGTAGAACTGCGACGATTCGTTCGATCGCAAGCGCCCATGATTCCATGAGCGCTACGGTACAACCGGCGGATGAGTGGCGAACATCGGGAACGATCAGCTGTCCATAGTCTCGTGATTACAAGTCAATGAACGCTGCGAATGACGAAGCCCGTTCGCTCCCTAACGCCAAGTTGAGCTGCGAGCGAATGCAACACGTGCGGCTCGCAGCGCCGCTATCGCAAAGCTCGTTCATTGCTCTTACCTCCTGATCTTACCTTAAGACGTTGGATATCTAGCCGCACCGCCTAACGTCCTAGTTCGTTGGTCAGGCGCGCGACGGCTGCGGCAACAATTCAGCGAGAGTAACCACGTGGTCGTGACCCACGATAACTCGCGTCGCGTGATTGCGAGGATCCACCTGCCGCATTAGCTCGCGACACCGTCCGCAGGGAGCAAGGATTCCGTGCTCGGGACTGAACGCGACGATTAGCGCGATCTCTGATTCGCGCGCCTTTAGCATCTCGGCGATCGCTGCGTGCTCGGCACAGAAGCCCAAGCTGGATCCGGTATCAATGCACACGCCGGTGTAAACACGCCCCGAGGCAGAGACGAGGGCCGCG
>JALYJX010000545.1 GCA_030775065.1 Gemmatimonadota bacterium
ATGCGAGACTGTTCGCCGGAATTCGACTGGAGGACGGTGATGGCAGAAGAACAGATACCTGAGCTGACGGCGCGACTACAAGGATGGTTGGATCATGTTCGTGCGTGCGAGGCGAGCGGTCAAACGATGGCGGAGTACGCGAAGGCGCATGGGTTGGTGTTGAAAGCGTTTTACAACGGGAGGACACATTTAATTAGACGCGGTGTGCTCAAGGTGAAGACCCAGGGGGCGGTATTCCGACGTGTAGGGGTGGTTTCTAGGATCTCTGGCGCGTTGACTTGCCGAATGCATTTGCCCAACGGGCTTATGGTGGAGCTCGGTGTGGATGAGCTGCGGTTAGGACGGGTATTGCAGATAGCGAAGGGGTTATAAGTGCTGCGGCCTTCGAACGATGTAGCCATTGTTTATCTGTGTCGTGATCCGGTTGATTTCCGCAAAGGATTGCATGCGTTGGCGGTGTTGGTTGAAGGGCAACTGAAGCTCGATCCGTTTTCATCAGGGTTGTTTGTATTTCGAAACCGCCGTGGTAGCGGTGTGAAACTGCTTTACTGGGAGCGCAACGGTTTCTGCTTATGGCAGAAGAAGCTGGAGCGAGATCGTTTTCACTGGCCGAGGACGGAAGGGGCGGTGATGAGGATGACGGGACAGATGCTTAATTGGTTGCTTGATGGGTATGACATCACGCGGATGAAGCCACACAAAGCGCTGTGTTATTCCTCACTTTTATAGTGTTGTGCGGGGTGCGATATGTTAGAATGATGCATGTCTATTGAGGCTGTACATTCCGCCACCTATCCAGAGGAAATCAACGCGCTTATCGCGCAAAAAGATGCCGAGATCGCGCGTCTTTCAGCCCATCTTCAGGTTCTGCGAGAGCAGATTAATGTGCTGACGGCCAAACGCTTTGGCCATAGCAGCGAGAAATATTCTCTCGATCAATTGCGGCTATTCAATGAAGCGGAGCTTGCCGCGCCCCCGGCTGAGGAAATAACCCCCGAGACTATCGAGATCCCCGCGCATCGACGCCGGGCGGGCGGCCGTAAGCCGCTTCCGCCCCAGTTGCCCCGGATCGAGATCGTGCATGACCTGGCTGAGGAGGAAAAGATCTGCCCCCATGACGGGGTGGTATTGACCGCGATTGGAGAGGAGATCTCCGAACAGCTCGATATCGAACCCGCCAAAGTTCGTGTCCTGCGCCATGTGCGAAGGAAATATGCCTGCCCCCACTGCCAACAGGGTGTCAAGACGGCGGCCCTGCCGCCCCAGCCGATCCCCAAGAGCTTGGCCTCGCCGGGGTTGGCCGCGCACATCACGGTCGGTAAATACCAAGACGGATTGCCGCTGTATCGCCAGGAGAAGATCCTAGCGCGCATCGGCATGGAGATTTCGCGGGCGACACTGGCTTTCTGGATGATCCAACTCGGCCGGTTGATCCAACCGGTGATCAATCTCCTGCGCGATGAGATGCTCGCCTATGACATTCTGCAGATGGATGAAACCACGGTGCAGGTACTGAAGGAACCGGGCAAAACCGCACAATCGAAATCCTATCTCTGGGTCCAACGCGGCGGACCACCGGGACGGCCGGTCATCCTCTTCGATTACGATCCGTCTCGAAGTCAGAGTGTGCCATTGCGGCTACTCGAAGGTTATCGCGGCTATCTTCATGTCGATGGCTACGAAGGTTACAACGGCATCGGCAGTCAGCGCGGCATCCAGCTTGTGGGTTGCATGGCCCATGCCCGCCGCAAATTCGATGAAGCCCTCAAAGCCCAAGGGAACGCCCATCAGCGCGATCCGACGAAAGTCGGGCATGCCCAGCAGGGGCTCTTGTATATCCAGGATCTTTATCGGATCGAGCGGGAGTTAAAAACCGCCACGCCCGAAGACCGTCACCGCGTGCGGGAGGAGAAAGCCAAACCCCTGCTCGAGACGATACGCACCTGGCTAGACACGGTGTTACCGGCGGTGCCACCCGAAAGCTTGACCGGTAAAGCACTGTACTATCTCCATCATCAGTGGCCTAAACTCATCCGCTATCTCGAGGATGGACGGCTGTCGATAGATAACAACGCCGTGGAAAACGCCATCCGCCCCTTCGTCATGGGACGCAAGGCGTGGCTATTCTGCGATACGGTACATGGTGCCAAATCCAGCGCCAATCTCTATGGCCTCATCGAAACCTCTAAGGCCTGCGGTCACGAGCCTTACTACTATCTCCGCCATCTCTTCACCGAGCTGCCAAAGGCAAAATCCCTCGCCGACATCGAGACGCTCTTGCCATTCAACCTCAAGCCAGCACAGATTAGCCGATCACCTCCCTAACCGATAC
>JALYJX010000546.1 GCA_030775065.1 Gemmatimonadota bacterium
ATCCTGAGCGACCTCACGTCGGGCCTCACCGGTGGACTTGGCTTCGCGCCTTCGGCCAACATCGGGAGCGATGTCGCAATCTTCGAGGCTGTGCACGGGTCGGCCCCGGACATTGCCGGCAAGAATATCGCAAATCCGACCGCGCTGATCCTGAGCGCCGCGATGATGCTTCGCCACATCGGAGAAGGGAAGGCGGCAAACCACATCGAGCAGGCCGTTCTGGTGACGCTGGAGAGCGGTGTCAGAAGCGCCGACATGGTCGGATCAGGCAAGCCTTCCTCGACAACCGAATTTGCGGATGCAGTGATCTCGAACCTCGGCAAGGTTTCCACGACGACCGGTTCCCGTGATTTTCAGGCTGTGCGTCTGCCCGAGCGAACCACCGAAGTTGCGGCGACTCCGGTTGCGACACGCAAAGTCACTGGCGTTGACATCTTCGTGGAGAGCACGCTGCAGCCGGACGAGCTTGGCAACGAGCTCATGGCGGCCGCCGAGCGAACCAGATTCTCGCTGCATGCGATTACAAACCGTGGAAATACGGTCTACCCCGCACCGGCTCGCTCGGTGAGTCTGGTGGACCAGTACCGCTGCCGCTTTCTCGCGAAGGACCGACACGGCGACATATCCGACCCCGAAATACTCTCGCTCCTCACGCACGTCGGGGAGAATGTCCGATGGATGCACGTCGAGAAGCTCCAGCTTTTCGACGGAGACGATGGCTTCAGCCGAACTCCGAAATCCGCCGGCGGTTGATGGCCCATTTTTACAAAGCCCTTACTCCGGCCCCTTTGCCACGGGCGTATCGTTCTGGGGTACACACTCAAAACCTCAACAGCTACCCATGACAAGATCGATCCGACACATCGTTCCCGCCCTGGTTGTCGCCGCCGCGGCTCTTTTCTCGAGCCTCGCGTCGGCGCAGTCGAAGCTGCCGCTCAAGATGGCACCCAAGCCGACGACCGCCGCGATTACGGCGGCCGACCTGATGACTCGACTGTACATATTTGCCGACGATTCGATGATGGGTCGGCGTGCAGGCGAAGAGGGTGCACTGAAGGGGGCGGCGTACATCGAGCGCGAAGTTCGGCGGCTCGGCCTCGCGCCCGGTGGAGAGAATGGCACCTTCTACCAGGCGGTACCCCTCATCAGGCGGACTCTGGATACCACGTCGGCAATCACCGCCGACACCCAGCCCGTTGTTATCGGCACCGACTACTTCCCGCTCAGCGCCGCGGGTGTCGTTCGGCCAATCGACGGAGCTCAGGTCATCTTCGCAGGGAATGCGGCGGATTCTGCATCCTCGATAACGCCGGAACAGGCCGCCGGTAAGATCGTGTTCATCATTGCGGGAACGGCGGCCGCTGCCCGCCGGTTCCCCCTGGCCGCGGGCTTCATGACGGTCATTCCCGAGGGGCAGGTCAACCAGTTCCGGGCGTTTGCCACCAGCGGCTCGACGCGACTCAGGGGTGATGCCGACACCGCGCAGTCGCGGCTCACAATCGGAGTCCTTCCTGCTGCGGTCACGAAGTTCCTGGGGGTTCCTCTCGAGAACGCGCGGCCAGGCACCGTGGGTCGCACGCTGCGCGGCACGGTTCGGTACAACGTAACCGAGCCTCCGGCGAGAAACGTCGTCGCGATCCTGCGCGGAAGCGACCCGAAGCTGCGCGGCCAGTACGTCGCCATCGGAGCTCATAGCGATCACCTCGGCCGGCGGAGCTCGGGTCCTCTCGATCACGACTCGCTCAAGGTGTTCAACGAGATAGCCGAGCGTATCTACAATGCGCGGACACAGCAGGGAACGGGGTTTCCGGGAACGGGGCTCACGCCGGAAGAGCGCGCTTCGATTCGCGTAAACGTCGACAGTCTTCGTCGGATTCGCCCTGCACGCGCCGACTCCATCTACAATGGAGCGGACGATGACGGATCGGGATCGATGGGCGTTCTGGAAATCGCCGAAAGATTCGCGCGCTCGCCGACAAAACCGAAGCGTTCCCTGATCTTCGTCTGGCACACGGCGGAAGAGCTTGGCCTGTTCGGAGCTGAGTGGTTCACGGATCATCCGACGGTTGCGCGCGATTCCATCGTCGCACAGCTCAACATCGACATGATCGGCCGCGGCCAAGCTCAGGATCGGCCGGGCGGCGGTCCGAACTTCCTTCAGCTCATCGGGAGCCGGCGCCTGTCCACCGAGCTTGGGGACATCGTCGAGTCGGTGAACAAGAGCCGAAATCATGGGTTCGCATTCGACTACAGCTTCGACGCGAACGGACACCCAGAGCGGATCTACTGCCGGAGCGATCATTACGAGTACGCCCGCTATGGCAT
>JALYJX010000547.1 GCA_030775065.1 Gemmatimonadota bacterium
GAAGAGGTCCTTGATGGTTCGCGATAGAACGTGATGAATGCCCGGGCGTCCGTTGGCCGTAGGCGGTCCCTCGAAAAAGACGAACGACGGCTTTCCCTCGCCGGCGCGCAGCGTGCGGGCAAAGAGATCTTCGCGCTTCCAGCGCTCGAGGACCTCCTGCTCCAGCTCGTCCGCCGGCGCGTTCGGCGCAAGTGTGCGATAGCGGATCTCAGATTTGGTGGCCGTCATTTGCTGAAGATTCTCACTCCGTTCACTCGCGGGCTCCGAACAACGTCGTTCCGAGGCGGACAATCGTCGCCCCTTCCTCAACGGCAATCTCGTAGTCGCCCGACATTCCCATCGACAGCTCCGACGCCGGATGTCCGTCGCCGGAGAGAAGCTCCCTCGCGTCGCGGGCCAAGCCAAACGTGCGGCGCAGCTCGGGCTCGTCGGCGTCGAGCCGGGCCATTGTCATTACGCCTTCCACCCTCACGCCGCTCATGCTCGTGAGCCGGCGCGACGCCGCCGCCAGCTCCTCGAAGTAGAACCCTCCCTTGGTCCCCTCGCGGGCGGCATTGACCTGAACGAGACAGCTGACCGCCTGCCCGCGATCGCGGCCGAATGCGTCGACCGAGTCCGCGAGACGCGAGCTGTCGAGCGCATGAAACATTGCAAACCGGTCGAGCGATTTCACCTTGTTGCGCTGAAGGTGGCCAATCAGGTGCCAACGGACAGGCGCGCTGACTTCCGGCATTTTGCCCAGGGCTTCCTGGACGCGGTTCTCGCCGACGTCGTGAACGCCGGCCTCCCAGGCCGCGCTCACGGCATCCGCTCCGTGATTCTTTGTCACTGCGACGATCATCACCGTCTGCCCGTATCCGCCGCGTTCAGCAGCGAGCTCGATCCGCGCTCGCACATCAGCGACGCGCGCGGCGAGCTCAGGAAATGTCATAACCTTCAAAGGTAATTCACAGCTGGCAATGCGGGTCGCTGTTACCCGAAGCGCTGTATGAGACTCACAACGAGGCGACGAAGATCGTTGTAGGTCACAAGCGCAAAAAGGAGGAGCACGGCCATGAGTCCCGCACGCAGTATGTAGTCCCTGGTTTGCGCGCTGAACGCACTGCCCTTCGCCGCTTCGAGGAGATTCACGAGAATCTGGCCGCCGTCGAGAATCGGTATCGGCAACAGATTGAAGACGGCCAGGTTCACGCTGATCAACGAGATCAGAAGAAGAAGATTCTGAAACCCTCCGCGCGCCGCCTCCACCGAAGCCGTCGCAATCATGATCGGCCCGCCGAGCTCGCTTGCTGGAACCTCTCGCGTGGCAAGACCCTTGATCGCGCGGACCACGGCGCCCGCCATGCCCCATGTGATGTCCCAGCTCTGCGCCACCGCTTCGCCGAGGGCGACTTCACGCGACACAGCTCGCGGGAGTATCCCGATGCGCCCCACCTTCTCCATCTTCCCAGTCGCCAGGTTCGTTGCCGTGTCCTCGGCCGGCGTCACGGTGATCGTTCTCCGCTCACCGCCGCGATTCACATCGAGCACGAGCGGTTGTCCCGCCGAAGCCCCGATCTTTGCGACCAGGCTGTCCCAGCTGAGCAGTGGCACCGCGTTGATCGCCACGATGCTGTCACCGGCACGCAGTCCCACCAGAGCCGCCGGCCGTCCGACGACGACCGAATCGGCGGTCGTCGAGACATACGGCATTCCATAGTACCCAACCATGCCGGTCGTCACGACGAGCGAGAGCACGATATTCATGGTCACGCCGGCAAGCAGGATGATGAGCCGCGCCCAGAGCGGCTGTGACTCGAGCCACCGGTTCGCCGGAATCGGCTTTGGTCCGAACGGCATCATCGCCTCCGGATCGAGCGGCTCGCCTTTGGTTGCGACTGCAGTTACGGCGTTTTCGCTTCCGCCTTCGATGAATGCGGTCGCTTCGTCGTCCTTCGACGCCATGCGCACGTAGCCACCGAGCGGAAGTGCTGCAAGAACGTACTCTGTCTCACCCCAGCGTTTTTTCAGCAGGGCCTTGCCGAAGCCGATTGAGAATCGCGGCGTATAGACGCCGACCGCTTTCGCGGCGAGGAAATGGCCGAGCTCGTGGACGAAAACGACGAGTCCGAAGACGAGAAGCGGTGCAAGCCATGCTAACATCCGAATAGCTCCATCACGTGGCGGCGCGCCTTCATGTCTGCGTCGAGCAGCTCTTCCCTCGTTGTCGACGGCAGATCGCCCAGGCGCTTCAAAGCGGAATCTATCGAGGCGCAAATGTCCGCGAAGCGAATGCTCCCGGCCAGGAACAGCGCGACGGCCTGCTCGTTGGCCGCATTGAACAC
>JALYJX010000548.1 GCA_030775065.1 Gemmatimonadota bacterium
TAGGTGCCCTAACGATCACGGTGACTGAATTGTCCGTGCTCGTTGAAGCCAGATTTCCATTGCCTACGCCATCTTGCGCACTGCCCGCCGGGATCGAGACGCGCACCTGGCCGCTCGATGTGACCCCACTCACCGAAACGGTATAAACGTTACCAAAGCCCGTGACCGAAACGTTCGCGGAGGAAACGTTCGCCGTGGATCCGGCCAGCGAAATATCGGAAGGCTGCAAACCCGTGACCAATTCGCTGAACACCGCTGTAAAGTTTATCGGTTGCGTGGACGTAGGATCGGTCTGCCCGATCGCCTGATTGACACTGACGCTCGGCGACACCGTATCCAGAAAGACGCTGTTGTCGGTGCTCGTCGATGCGAAGCTCGGATTGCCCAGTGCGTCGATGGCAGCCCCCGAACGAACGGTCGCGCGCAAGTTGCCCCCGGCCGTCGGCGGAATATTCGCTACGGCGACGTTGTAGGTTGTGCCGGAACCCGTGACGGTGATCGAGGCCCCACTCGTATTCAGCGTCGAGTTGGAAAGCGAGACGTCAAGCGAATTAAAATCCGTGACGCTCTCGCTGAAAATGACCGTGTAGTTCACCGGAAAAGTATTCGTCGGGTCGGACTGTCCGGCCGCCTGGTTGATCGTCACCGTCGGAGCAACGTTATCCAATGTCACCGAGTTATCCGTACTTGTCGAGGCGAGGCTGGTGTTGCCCGCGGCATCCTGCACGGCCAGCGCCGGAATCGATGCGACGACCGTACCCCCATTCGACGTAACGCTGTTGATCGCGACATTGTAGGTTGGCCCGGTTCCTGTGATGGTGCGCGAGGCCGACGTGACATTGGCAGTGGACCCCGCGAGAGAAACATCTGCACCTGCAAAGCCGATGACGGCCTCGTTAAATACAACCGTAAAGTTGATCGGCAGCGGCCGCGTCGGATCAGCCTGCGTGGCCGCCTGGTTAATTGTCACTGTTGGCGCTGTTGTGTCGAACGATACGTGGTTATCTCCGCTAAGAATCGTACCGCTTACGTTGCCGGCCGCATCCTGAACAGCGCCGTTAATAACGCCGAGGACCACCGCGCCGTCCGACGTGATATTCGATACCGCGAAATGATAGGTAGGTGCAGCGTCGCTGTTGATGACAACATTCGCTGATCCGACCCCTGCTGACGAGCCCGCGAAAGTCAGGTCCGACAACTCCAGGCCGAGGATCGGCTCACTAAATATCAGGGTGTAATTGATCGGTTGAAACCGCGTCGGATCCGCCTGTGTCATGGCCTGATTGATCGCGCCTGATGGAGCGATGTTATCGAATTTCACGGTCAGCGCACCGCCCTGAAGACTGGTAACACCTCCGCTAGTTTGCCTCGCCGTGTAGACATAACTACCGGCCACCGACAACGTATCTTCGAACGTGATCGTCGTACCGGCCGCGACGCCGCTCGTTACGATAACGTTATTCCGAAAAAGGTCCACCGTTGCTCCCGGCGTAATATTACCGATGTCAAAGGTCACCTGGGATGTGGACGTGATGTTATCGGTATCGCTAATGCCGGAATCGTCCTCGGAATGAAGATCGGGCGCGCCCGGGGCCGCGGCAACTTCCGCAGGGGTTACTTCGAACGCGCCTCTATCAACTGTTGCGGTCCCGTTTGAGTCCGCGTCCTGCGGTCGCACGACTCCTCGATGGTCGTGTGTAATAGCAACGTCCGAGCAGCCACCGTCCGCGATCGCCAGCAGGACACAATTGTCGCCGCTATCGACCGCCGGACTGCCAGTGGCCAGAGCATGCGAAGGGATAACGCCGCCATTGGTTGAAAGAGTGAAGTCGAGCAAAGCATCAACGTCTAATAGGTCGGTCGGCGAACTTTCTCTTATATCTATTCCAAGAGAGATGCCGAAAATGTTGTTCCCCCGCGATCTTACGTGCCCAACGATTTCGCGCGTCGGCAACGTCGTTGTGAGATTGCTGGCGATGATCGAGTTTCGCGGATAAAAATTCGGATAGAAGTTGCCGAGAGGCTGTAGAAGAATTCCGCCCACAGCGAAGCCGCTGCTTGTCGCGATGTTGCGCGTGATAGTAGAGTTCGTCAAATGAAAGGTTCCCGCCTGCTGCGATATTCCGCCTACGAGTGTCGCCGAGTTTTGACTTACCGTAGAGTTGAACATGCGCAGCTCGGAGTTAGGAATAGTGATGGCTCCGTAATAAGTCGCCGTGTTATTGACGATCGCGCAATTAGCAATTACAACTCGTCCGAAAACGGTGATCGCGCCAGCCGACGCGTTGTTGTGCGTCGACCGATTGCCGCTGACGATCGAGT
>JALYJX010000549.1 GCA_030775065.1 Gemmatimonadota bacterium
TGTTAGACCTTCTCCGGGGATGGCGCGCCGCCGTTCAACCATTTCGCTGGTAATCACGAACTCTTTGATGCGTTTCTGGGATGGCAAGGTGTACATTGCATCCAGCAGCAACTCTTCGAGGATCATCATCAAACCGCGCGCGCCCACCTTCCGCTCCACCGCTTGGCGCGCCACAAACTTGAGCGCGTCTTCCGTAAACTTCAATTTAACGTTGTCGAAATCAAACTTCTTCTGATACTGCTTCACCAGAGCGTTCTTGGGCTCGGTCAAAATCTTGATCAGCGCGCCTTCGTCGAGTTCGTGTAACACCCCACAGACGGGCAGGCGTCCGACAAACTCGGGTATCAAGCCAAAACGAATCAAATCCTCCGGCTGCACAGCCGCCAGCGCTTCGGCATGGCGGTGCGAGCCAGACTTAACCTGCGCCTGAAAGCCGAGTGACTTATTGCGCAGACGCCTTTCTATAACTTTTTCCAGACCTACAAACGCGCCACCGCAGAGGAAGAGAATGTTCGTTGTGTCGATCGGGAAGAATTCCTGATGAGGATGCTTTCTGCCGCCCTGGGGAGGGACATTGGCGACCGTGCCCTCGAGTATCTTCAACAGTGCCTGCTGCACGCCCTCACCCGAGACATCGCGAGTAATTGACGGGTTTTCGTCCTTGCGGCAAATCTTATCGACCTCATCTATGTAGATGATTCCCTGTTGTGCTCTTTCGACGTCGCCATTAGCCGCCTGCAGGAGCTTCAGGATAATGTTTTCAACATCTTCTCCGACGTAGCCCGCTTCAGTCAGTGTCGTAGCGTCAACAATCGTGAAAGGTACGCTCAACAACCGAGCCAGGGTTTGGGCCAGGAGCGTCTTGCCGGTCCCCGTGGGTCCAATCAGGAGGATGTTGGCTTTTTGAATCTCGACATCAGAGCGCCGGCGGCCGATTTCGATCCGCTTGTAATGCTGGTAGACCGCGACCGCGAGACGCTTCTTCGTCTCATCCTGTCCAATAACATACTCGTCCAGAAAACTCTTGATCTCGCCTGGCTTCGGAAGCGGTGGGCGTGTCGCTACGGACTCGGCTTGCTGGTCGTCGGTGATGATCTCATTGCAGATGTCGATGCATTCATTGCAAATGTAAACGGTCGGACCCGCGATCAGCTTTTTCACCTCATTCTGTGACTTGCCACAGAATGAGCAGCGCAACGTATCGTCGGTTCGTCTTACCATATGTGTAGGGGAGCTCCTTCGAAATCAGGCCTACTGAGGAACTACCGCCGGCGTATTCGAAACCTCAGTGCCGGTGACAATCTGGTAGTAACGGCGGACGCATTCATCACAGATGAAAGCGCTCTTGCCAATCATTTGTCTGGGAACACCCGGCATGCGCTGAGGAGTCCCCGCCATAATATCTGACACTTCGTCTCTCGACCTTCCACAGAATGAACAGTGGAACCCTCTAGCTTTCATCTTCGCAATCATTCGTCCGGTCTCCAACCGTCGCGCGCTATTCTCGATGCGCAATTACCTCATCTATTAAACCATATTCCTTGGCTTGCATAGCAGACATTATTTTGTCACGTTCAACGTCGCGCTCAACTGTCTCAAAGGATTGACCGGTATGTTTAGCAATGATTTGGGAGGTGAGTTCGCGCATTCTGAGAATCTCTTCGGCTTGAATCCGAATATCCGTGGCCTGACCTTGAGAACCACCAGTTGGCTGGTGAATGAGAATGCGGGAGTTGGGGAGAGCAAAACGTTTGCCTTTGGCGCCCGCCGCCAGGAGCAATGCGCCCATCGAAGCGCACTGGCCAACGCAGATCGTGGTCACATCCGGGCGAATAAACTGCATCGTGTCGTAAATTGCCATGCCCGCCGTAATCGAGCCGCCCGGCGAGTTGATGTACACATTGATGTCTTTTTCCGGATCCTCAGCTTCGAGAAAGAGTAGTTGCGCCACAATCAAGTTGGCGATCTGATCATCGATGGGTGTTCCCAGGAAGATAATGTTGTCTTTCAGCAGTCGTGAGTAAATATCGAAAGCGCGTTCGCCGCGCGACGTTTGCTCGACGACCATTGGGACTAGGGCCATATGAACCTCTCAATAAGAGATCAGGCGTCAGAACTCTCATACAAGAAGTCAGGAGTCAGAATTCAGGAGTCAGAAGAAAAAGCACCCCGTCTTTTATTCTGAATGCTGACTCCTGACCTCTGGCTCCTGCGTTTCTGGCTCCTGCTTTTCGTCACTCCACTCTTCGTCGGTTACGCGCGCATTTTCTCTTATTAGGTCGAGCGCTTTACGATTTCGCAACCTGTTCGCGATGCTACGT
>JALYJX010000550.1 GCA_030775065.1 Gemmatimonadota bacterium
TTGACGAACAGCGTGCCTGTCCCGCCTTTACCCCCGCCGCCGCCGTCATAAACAAAGTCGAAGCGGATCGTTACTTTTCCTGCAGGCAAAGCCTGTGTCGAGGCGACCGTGTACTCTTGCAAGCCAAGAAAATTGTATTCGAAGGTCAGCTTGCCGTCTTTTACGAATAAGCTCCAGCCGCCAAATCGCCCGGCCTGTGCAAGGATCACTCCATTCGTGTTCGCACCTGCGGTCTCGACCTCGGCGGTGACCGTGTATGACCGGTTCTTGATGTTGATGAAGACGTTCTCCGACATTCCCCTCATACCTTCAAAGAGCGAAAGGCTTGTTCGGCCTCCCATCAGGTCGGGCCGGCCGGCGGTTGCCGCATTCATTCGCACCAGCAGCCGGTCATCAATCGGAAGTACGCGGTACTTTTCTGCTTCGGTTAGGAAGAGAGCCTGCATCTCCTTCAGTTTCGCCGGGTTTTGCTTGGAAAGATCGTTCACCAGGCTGAAATCCGTCCGGGTGTCGTACAACTCCCAAATGTCGTCTTTTAACGGACGCCGTGGCACCTGCTCCCAGGCGGCTCGATGGATGGTTCCGGCAAACCAACCTTCGTGGTATATCGCGCGGTTGCCAAAGATCTCAAAGTACTGGGTCTTGTGAGTGTCGGGCGCCTTAGCGTTATTGAACGAGTAAAGCATGCTCACGCCCTCGATAGGCTCTTGCACGGTTCCGTTGACGCTCGTGGGTTGCGGCAGCCCGGCTGCTTCGAGCACTGTCGGACCAACATCTATGACGTGATGCCATTGCGAACGGACTTCGCCCTTAGCCTTGATGCCTTTTGGCCAATGAACGATCAAAGGGTTTCGGGTTCCGCCGTAGCTCGAAGCAATCTGTTTCGTCCACTGGAACGGACTGTCTCCGGCAACCGCCCAACCCGCCGCCATATGCGGATAGGTGTCCGCGCTGCCCCACTTGTCGTAGTTCTTCAACATGTCCGGGACGGTTTCGGGAACGCCGTTAAAATACGTCATCTCGTTATACATGCCGTTCATCCCGCCCTCGGCACTCGTGCCGTTGTCGCCGATGATGTAGAAGATAAGTGTATTGTCGAGTTGTCCGGTGGCCTTGATCCCGTCGATCAGGCGACCGATCTCATGGTCGGTCTGTTCGCCAAAGGCCGCATAAACCTCCATCTGACGCGCGAAGAGTTTCCTCTCATCAGCCGAGAGTTTGTCCCAGTCCTTGATCGCCGACGGCTTGGGAGCGAGCTTGGTTCCTGCGGGCACTACGCCAAGCTTTATCTGACGAGCGAGCGTTTCCTCACGCATCTTGTCCCAGCCGCCGTCAAACTTGCCCTTGTACTTGTCGATCCATTCCTTCGAAACATGATGCGGTGCGTGCGTGGCGCCCGGAGCGTAGTACATATAGAACGGCTTGTCCGGCGTCAGTGATTTTTGCGCCTGGACCCACTCAATCGACTTATTGGTCATATCGGTCGTGAAGTGGTAGTTCGGGTCCTTTGGCAGTTCGACCTGACTCATTCCGTCATAGACCAGCGGTGCCCATTGGTTGGTCTCGCCGCCCATAAAACCGTAAAACTTGTCAAAGCCCGAACGTGTCGGCCAGCGGTCGGTCGGGCCCGACGGGCTCACTTCCCACGCGGCGGTCTCGTGATTTTTGCCAAACCAGGAGGTGCTGTAACCGTTCAGGCGGACCATCTCTCCTATATACGCCACGCTATTCGGGCGGATGCTGGTGTTTCCCGGAAACGCTGTGGAAGACTCAGCGATAGACCCAAAGTTGTTCATCTGATGGTTGCGTCCCGACATCAGTGCCGCACGCGTCGGCGAGCAAAGCGCCGTCGTGTGGAACTGGTTGTAGCGCAGACCATTGTTTGCAAGCCTCGTCGCGTTCGGCATGTGGATCGGGCCGCCGTACGAGTCGGACATGCCAAAGCCCATATCGTCGATCATCACGATCAAAACGTTCGGCGCGCCGTCCGGTGCCTTGACCTCGAACCTCGCCGGCGGCGTAGCATCGTTCGCATCCATTATGCTGCTATTCGGTACCGCCGGTTGCTGGATCGGTAATATTTTGCGGTCAGCTGCAGTTGGATAAATGACCTTTGCCTGAGCGGGCTGCTGTGCCGAGACGGGCATGACCGTCAGCGGCGCTGCCAGCAACGCGACTGCAAGCAGTTGCGTTACGAGAACCTTGAATCTATTCATGAATTTTTTCTCCTGAGGTGTTACTGTCCGCGGTCGCTACTTCCGGCCGCCGGTTCGATGAATAACGTTTACATTCCTTCTTGAAACAGTCATTGGTTAACGG
>JALYJX010000551.1 GCA_030775065.1 Gemmatimonadota bacterium
CGGCCTACCAGCACGCCGGCGACCCTCGACTCTCGAAGGCGGCTGACCACTTGCTCGGGCTCCACGCAGTCTCCAGAGCCAAACACCGGAATCGATACACGCTCGGCCACTCGCGCGATCAGGCTCCAGTCGGACTCACCCGAATATGACTGCGCGGCCGTCCGGCCGTGCACTGCCAGCGCCGCCGCGCCAGCGTCCTCAGCCATGCGCGCCAGGGCTGGAGCATTGATGTCGTGTTCGTTCCACCCGGCGCGCATCTTGACGGTGACGGGAATCTTCACGGCCTTCGCCATCGCGCTGATGATGCGGGCCGCGTGCTCGGGCTCGCGCATCAGGCTGCAGCCGGCATTGTGCTTTGCGATCTTCGGCACGGGACATCCCATGTTGATGTCCACGATGTCCGCCCCCATCCCCTCAACGATTTGCGCCGCGTCCGCCATCTTCGCCGGGTCGCCACCGAAAATCTGAATCGAGACGGGGCGCTCTTCCTCGGTGTACTCGGCGTATTCCAGTGTGCGATCGATTCCGCGGACGAGCCCCTCTGAACTGACCATCTCGGTCACGACCAGACCGCAGCCACCCTGCCGCTTGACGAGGCGGCGGAATGCCGTGTCCGTCATGCCGGCCATCGGGGCCATGCCGACCGGAGAGTCCAGCGTGATGGAACCGATTCTCGGCTTCACCAGCGGGCCCTATGAGGCTTTCTTTTGTTGGGCGCGGAACTGCTCGTACATCTTCCGCAGTTCTTCATCTTTCCATTCGATGATCGCCTGACCGCGCAGGGAGTCTACGAACTTCTGCATCTCCGCCTGGCCGCGTTCCTGCTGAACCTTCATGGACACGTCGTTACGAACCGCCTCGAACGGCTGGACGGTGGCTTCGTCCTTCAGCTCAACCTTGAGCAGTTGGTATCCCACCGGCGTGCGGATCGGTTCAGCGATGTCCCCGGTTTTGAGAGGCGCCAGAACTTTCTGCAGCCCTTCCGCGAGCTCGGCCAGGTTCAATGGGCCGATGAGGCCGCCATTGGCTTTTGATCCCGACTGTGAGATCTCGGTCACCAGTGCCGCGAAATCCTCGCCCTTCAGCGCACGTGCACGAGCACTCTTGAGTTTTTCCAGCGCGGCTTCATCAACGGCCACGTTCACAACCTGCTCGCCCGATCTGGCTTCACTGGGCACGAGGACTGAAATCTCGCGAACGGTGATCATGGTGGGCTTCATGAACTCGCCCGGATGCGCGCGGTAATACTGCCGCGCCTCTTCTTCGGTAATGCTGATACGCGGCTCCACGTCGCGCCGCATCACTCCCTGCTTCAGATAAACTTTTTCGACGTTGCTGCGGAGTTGCTCCATGTTCATGCCCTGTTGAGCCAGCGCCTGCTTGAACGTCGCGTCGTCGAACTGATTCTCCTTCTTGATGTTTTCGACGTATTCCTTGAAGATCGCGTCAGTCATTCGCAGGCCCAGCTCGCGGCCCCGCTGGATCAGAATCAAGTCATCAACGGCGTTGGCGAGAATCTCGGGCGTGATCTTAATCAGCTCTTCACGCAGCTTCGCATCCGTCAGAAGATCCATCTGCGAGAGCTGGCGCTTTTGCTGAGTGCGCAACTCCTCAATCTGCAGCTCCTCGAGCTCAGTCTTCGTGAAGATCGCGCCGTTGACCTTCACCAGCACCCTCTGCAAGACAACGGACTGCGGCTGGGCCGGCGCGGCTGCCCCCTGGTTCGCCAGAAGGTTGGCAGACACCACAGTCAGCGCGAGCGCACACAAGGCTATTCGTTTCATCAAGAATCCTGCTTCCCTGCCAATGATCCTATACCGCTAACCCCAGCCGGCGGCCGAGTTCGTCCAGCACCTGGCGCACACGCTCGAACACCCCTCCGGGAGCACGGGGATCGGGCGCTGCTTCAGCCAGAATCTCCCCCCGGCTGAATCCCGAGGAGACCTCCCCGGATGTTGCCCTGGTCGTCCACCACGATTCACGACCTGGCGTGTCTGTCGGCCTCACTTTGGCCGGCGTCTTTGGGTTCAGACGCCCCGGCAGGTCGACGGCCGGTTTCGAGGGCGGGACCGTTTTGGGCGCTTCAACCGGCCGAGTCAGATCCAGTCGGAGAATCGCCGGAGGCAAAAGGGTCAAATCACCTCGGCTTTGGACCAGTTTCAGCAACCAGACTGGATCCAATTTAGCATCGGGGCGGAACTTGAATACTACGGCCTTGCCTTCGCGCTCAAGGCTGTCGATGCCAATGCGGTCAGAAAGAGTGCGAATCCGTGCGTATTCGGCTAAATTGAGCACTGTTTCGGGGACAACCCCATAT
>JALYJX010000552.1 GCA_030775065.1 Gemmatimonadota bacterium
GTCGTCAGCAGCCACGACCAGCACGACTATATCTGTGGCTTTGGCGCCCCGGGCGCGCATCAAGGTAAAAGCCTCGTGACCGGGCGTGTCGAGAAAGACCACTCTGCGCGTTTCGCCCGGAGCATCCGGACTCGGCACCTGCACACTGTAGGCGCCGATATGTTGAGTAATACCACCAGCCTCTCCACCGGCTACATCAGTTGCGCGAATGCCATCGAGCAGCGAAGTCTTGCCGTGGTCTACGTGGCCCATTACCGTGACAACAGGTGCGCGAGGCAGTTCGACATCGTCTGCATCGGTCGCAATTAGTTCCTCAAACTCTTCTTCGGCAACCATCTCCTCAAATGGCACGAAGGTAACGTCATAGCCAAAGCGCTTGCCCAGGTCCATCGCCACATCATCGTTCAAAGGCTGATTGATGGTAGCGAAAACCCCGCGTTGCAAGAGCAGCGTCACGACATCCTTGGGCTTGATTCCGAGCTTCTCGGCAAACTCTTTTACGGTGGAACCCTCAATCAGGCGAGCAGCCTTCAACTCGCCCGTTAACGGCTCCATTCTGCCGGCAATGCGGTCCTCGAGCGACAGAGCTTTTGGCGGCGGAATGAAATCACCTTTATCAAACCGGCTCGCCTTACCTTCCACCTTCCGTCCGCCGCGCGCAGGTGTGCGACGCGAGCGTCGCCGGCCCGAATCCGGAGGCGGAATGTAGGTGGTCAGCGGTGTCGCAGTTTCGCCTGGTGTGCCCAGGCGTTCAGTTCTTGATAATGAGTTGCGATCTCTAACGCGCCCACTTCGCTCGGCCCGCTCCTTGGGAGTGACAGCAGAAGCCGCAACGGGGCTGGGAGCGCGCTCACCGGGGCGAATGCCGGCGTTAAGAGCGGCGGCGGTGGGACGCATGACCCTGATCTGATGTGATGCCGCCAGCGCTGTCTTTGACGATTCGACAGCCATACCTGGCACACCCGCGCTCAGGAGCCCAGTTGGTACGACCTGTTCCTCCTGATCGTCGGCCTCAGGCCCCAGTTCCGGAAGAGGAGCGGTCTCAACACCAGTTGCGGCTGGTTGTTCGGCCCGCACAGCCGGAGGCAGCTTTTTCATTAGCTTTGCTGCGGGGCGGGGCTTTGCCGCTCCAGCAACGGCGGCGGGTATTTCCTGGGGCGGTGGCGCCTCTTCGGCTTCGACGTGCTCAGGTTCGGCAGCTTTGACAGGCTCTTCGAGCTCAGCCGCAGGAGCCTCTTCCACTGGTCGCGCAGCTCGTTTGACAACCTTGACGGTTCGTTTTACTGCTGCTTCTTTCTTGGGGAAGTACTTGTTGCGGATCTTCTCCGCCAACTCCTTGGAGACAGAGTTGGACGGAACGCTGACATCGACACCTTCGCGACGAACCTCTTCAATCAGTCGCTTAGTGTCGAGCTTCAGTTCCTTGGCCAGGTCATAAATACGAATCTTGGAGGAAACTGTCATGCACTCCTTCTCGGACACTCATCTAAGCCGAGGTCCTGCCTTCTTCAAAAGTGATTAAGAACTCCCGCTCTCAACCACTTGAAGCGTGCGCTCAGAAGTGCGACGCGGGGTGGTCGAGCGGGCAGCGCAACACACTGGACAACCCAGGGGGTGCGCTAAGTTTACTTGACTGCATCTGGGGAAGCATCTTGCTTCTCTTCGTCATTGCCCCCGCCCGATGCAGCATCTTCCGTAGACTCGGGAGCAGATATTTTTGCGGATCCAGCGGCCTCCGCGGCAGCGGCTTCAGTATCGACGTCTTCACTCGAAGCAATTTCCTCAAGCGAAAGCCCATTCTCACTGATCTCATTCACGTATTCGACGGCAGCTGCTCCGGTTGACGTAATGTCGGGAGCGGGAGTGATGGTATCGGGACGTAAATCCCGGCCGGTCTCCTGCAGAATGAGATCTGCCTCGGAAAGCGGTTCTATTTCCGTAAGCGCCACTGGGTCAGCAGAATATTCAGCCAGGATCTCGGGCTCGGCGGAGAAGGGAGTCCCAGTTTCCACGGCGTCGTCGTAACCTTCGGCCGTGGAGTTATCCGAAGGCTCCACTTCACCGGCCTCGATCGATTCATCAAATTCTGCTGATACAGCGTGCTGCTCGGCCGGCTCCTCTTCAACGATAACCTCCTCGGATTCAGATCCGCCATGCAAGCTGCGGTCGCGCATCGCAACCACGGCTTTAGCCGCATTCAAAATCGTCTCGGCCTCGTCCAAACTCAGATCAAGGAACTCGACGAGATCGTCCACCGAGGTTTGAGCAAGCGCGTCAATATCGTTGATATTGTGTTCTGCCAGAGCATCAG
>JALYJX010000553.1 GCA_030775065.1 Gemmatimonadota bacterium
GTCCTGGTACACGATGGAACTGGCCGAAGCCGGCTCGGTCGCCGACCTCGTCGCGCACGCCGGCCCACGTTCCTTCGACGAAGTCGCTCCTCAGGTGGATGCGGTCCTGGATGCGCTTTCCGCCGCGCATGGCAGCGGGATCGTTCACCGTGACCTGAAGCCCGAAAACATTCTCATCGACCGGTATCGGCGGTGGCGCATTACCGACTTCGGCATCGCGAAGGGCGAAGACGAGCCGGGCGGCGCGACGGGGACGCCGGCGTTCGCGGCGCCGGAGCAGTTGTTAGGCGAATCCCAGGGGCCGTCGGTGGACTTGTTTGCCGTCGCGGGGATCGTGGCGTTCGCGCTGACCGGGCAGCCCCCGTTCCCGGGACCGGACACCTCGTCGATTCTCGCGCAACAACTCTCGGATCAGTTCGACTCGACGCCGTTTCCGGAACCCATCGCGTCCTGGTTGAGGCGCGGCCTTGCCTCGGATCCGCTCCAGCGATTCCCCGACGCAGCCGCCATGCAAAGTGCCTGGCACGATGTGGCCAGCTCCCTGGACCGCGGCCCACGACGCGGGGAACGCTGGTGGTCGCGTTTCGGGATCATGAGCCAGGGACAGGGCGGGTAAGAACACAAATTGCAGATTGCAGATTTGCAATTTGCAATTTGCAATCACTATTTCGAATACAGCTCCACCACCAATTGTTCTTGCGCGGCTATCGGAATGTTTGGACGGCTGGGTCGCTCCAGCATCCGGCCGCTGAACGTGTCACGGTCGACCGCGATCCATGAAAGCGGCGCGCCCCGCGTCGACTGGTCCATCGCTGCCATAACTGAAACCTGCTCGCGCGACTTCATTCGAACGCGCACCTCTTCACCGGGCGACACGAGGTAGCTCGGGATGTCGACGGACTTCTGCGCGATCTCCACGTGACGGTGACGGATGAGCTGCCTCGCTGCCTTGCGGCTCGACGCGAATCCCATTCGGTACACCACGTTGTCAAGCCTGCTCTCGAGCGCGGCCAGAAGGTTGTGGCCAGTGATTCCAGGCATCGTCGCGACCCGCTCGAACGTGTTCCGGAACTGCTTTTCGCTCACGCCATAGATGCGCTTGATCTTCTGCTTCTCACGCAGCTGCTTCGAGTACTCCGACATCTTGCGACGGCGGGCAGTGCTCGATCCATGTTGACCAGGCGGAGTAGGCCGTCGCTCGACCGGGCACTTCTCGGTGAAGCACTTCGTTCCCTTGAGAAAAAGCTTCGTACCCTCTCTGCGGCACTGCCTGCAGCTCGGTCCGGTGTAGCGCATCGGTCAGACTCTCCGGCGCTTCGGCGGACGGCAGCCGTTGTGCGGAATCGGCGTCACGTCGCGGATCGATTTCACCTGAAGTCCCGCAGCGACGAGCGCCTGGATCGCCGACTCGCGACCCGAGCCCGGCCCCTGCACGCGCACGTGCACTCGGCGAACACCGAGCGTGACGGCTTCGCGTCCGGCCTGTTCTCCCGCGACAGTCGCGGCAAACGGAGTGGACTTCTTGGAGCCCTTGAACCCTGCCTTGCCCGACG
The DNA here is from genome assembly GCA_030775065.1 of Gemmatimonadota bacterium. Lineage (GTDB taxonomy): Bacteria > Gemmatimonadota > Gemmatimonadetes > Gemmatimonadales > Gemmatimonadaceae > UBA4720. Next base: position 1,554 of record JALYJX010000553.1, read on the forward strand.
ATCCCCACGAGATCGTGTTGCCGTGCGAATCCGTGATGGTGATTGTCGTGTTGTTGAACGTCGCGCTGACGTGGGCGATTCCTTCGGCCTCGATGATGCGCTTTGTCTTCTTTCCAGTAGCCATGGGTTACTTCGTCACCTTTTTCTTTCCGGCGATTGCTCGGCGGGGCCCCTTCTTTGTGCGGGCATTCGTATGTGTGCGCTGGCCGCGGACGGGAAGTCCCCGGCGGTGGCGGTTGCCGCGATAGGAGCCGATGTCCATCAATCGCTTGATGTTCATTGCTATTTCCGTTCGCAGCGCGCCTTCCACGCGAAGATCTTTTTCGATCGTCTGGCGCAGGCGGTTGGTGTCGTTGTCATTGAGGTCGCGCACCCGCTGCTCGGGGTTCACTCCAGCGTCCTCGAGAATCTTCCGCGCGGTTGCGCGTCCGATGCCGTAGATGTACGTCAGCCCGATCTCGAGCTTCTTCTCGCGTGGCAGATCCACGCCTGCGATGCGTGCCATTATCAGCCCTGCCGCTGCTTGTGCTTGGGATTGCGCTTGCAGATGATGCGCACAACGCCCTGGCGCTTGATCACCTTGCAGTGCTCACAGATTGGTTTGACGCTGCTGCGAACCTTCACGGAGACTCCGATGTACGTGCAAAGCTCCCCGCTCGTCGCGGGGAGGGGTTTTCTGAGTTAGCCTTTGAAATTACAGGGTTTAGCTAGCGAACGCAAGCCAAACGGGCACAGAAACGGGCACAGAAA
>JALYJX010000554.1 GCA_030775065.1 Gemmatimonadota bacterium
CACAGTTGCATTCGGCACGCATTCGCCTCGTCATGCATGCGGATAACGACGTCGCGATTCTATGGATTGGTAATCCGTCGCTTGCGCAGCGACTATGCGCAAACTGGGAAACCAGCTCGACGGCGGGGTTAACTGTGGAGGACTCGACGCCGTCCACGTACGTACTCGTCGGCTATCCGGCGTGCAATGCGCGCCGCATCGATGGCTGTGTCTTTATCAAGCCGCTGGTTCTATTTACGGAATCGATCGACGCGCAGCGTTACCTCTACGCGCGCACCGCCGAGCGTACGGACGGCTTGACGATTTGGACGCCGGAGCTGGACGGAGTATCCGGTGCGATGCTGTGGGGCATTAGCGACGAAGCGGACGACGATGTCGCGTGCGTGCTGCGGCCGGCCGCTGTTCAGGTAGCGTTCACGCACAGCGCGCACTTGCGCACTGAATCGATAACGTGCGTTGTTGAATTGCTGAACAGCTCCCGACCCCAATAGCCGCGGGTATCCTGCCGGGTATTGCACAGGCTATAGCGGGGCTTGATCATGCGAATGCTTCACACGATGCTGCGCGTCGGCGACATGCAGCGTTCGATCGATTTCTATACGAACGTGATGGGGATGCATCTGCTGCGAACCACCGATCGTCCGGAGCAAAAGTATTCACTTGCATTCGTTGGCTATGCCGACGAGTCGCAACAGGCCGTCATCGAGCTGACCTACAACTACGGCGTGACAAGTTACGAACTTGGTACCGGCTTCGGACATATCGCCATTGGCGTTGACGATATCCACGGGGTTTGCCAGCGAGTGAAAGACTCAGGCGGCCAAGTATCGCGCGAGCCGGGGCCGGTCAAAGGCGGCACGACGGTCATCGCGTTCGTGCAGGACCCGGATGGCTACAAGATCGAACTGATCGAGCGCGCGTAGCACTGGTGTCCGCCATCGACCCGAGAGCTGTCATCCGACGATGACGTCCGCTCTCGGCCATCAGCGGACATCTACGTCAGTCGCTCATTTGGAGGGACAGCGGACTGCGAATGAGACTTCTCGGCGACCCAAATCTCCTCGCTCGGCCATTTGCGTGACCAGTCGACCGAGGGCGTGACGTAGTAGGAGTGGGCAACGGCGTCATCAGGCGGGTAGAGCTCGACGAGATCGACGACATCGAAGCCTGTGCGACGCAGGAGGCGGAACAACTCGCCGTGTGGAAGCTGCCACTCCACTCCGTCTTCGTCCGGCCACTCGAGGCGCGCCAGTCCGCGCTGCGGCCGCTGCAGCGTTTCAGCCGACGGGCCTTCATCCGTTGCGCACAGAATCGCGAGGGTGCTGTTGCGAAGAAACCAGAGCCGTCCACCGGGTCGCAGTAGTCGATGCGCCTCCGGTATCCAGATGTGCGGGTTGCACCAGATGCTCGCGCCGTACTCGGAGACGGCGAGGTCGAAGCTCTCAGACGGGAGCGGGACGTTTTCGGCACTCGCCTCAATCAGCGGAAAGTCGATCGCGAATTCGGTCTGACAGCGGCGAGCCGTCGCGAGCTGCGCAGGAGTTACGTCGACACCGACCGGACGCGCACCGCGCCTCGCCAGCCATGCAGAAACGTAGGCGGTGCCACAACCGAGCTCGATCACGTCGAGGCCGTTGACGTCACCGAGTGTATTAAGCGATTCCTCGGGCACGCCAAACACGCCCCAAGTGATCTCAGCGGCCGCCCAGCTCTTGCTCGCCTGCGCGTCCGTGAAATCGGTATTGGTCTGCGTCCAACCCTCGCGATTGCGCTTCGCATCGTCGGAGATCTCTGTCATCGTGTGATCCTACTTCGACCGCAGATAGCTGTCCCACAATTGACGCCAAGCAGGCATCCATGCCATTGATTGCGCTAACGGGCGGACCTGGGTCCGGCAAGACGACAGTTATTGGAGCGCTACGTGAGCGAGGGTACGACTGCGTGACCGAGTCGGCCCGAACCATCATTCAGGAACGACTGAAGAAAGGCCTTACCGCGCGTCCAACTGCGCGTGAGTTCGCCGAACAAGTCCTGCTTCGTGACATACAACAGTACGCACGCATGGCAGGCGCTAGTCGGCTGGTGTTCTTTGATCGCTGCATTCTTGATGCCTTGTCAATGTTTGATCAGCGAGGAACGCAGTTGATGGAACACCAGACGCTGTTAACAGAACACCTGTACTTTCGAACGGCGTTCAGCTTTCCTCCATGGCAGGAGATCTACACGACAGATGCTGAACGCGACCAGACCTTTGCGGATGCAATCGCCGTACATGAGGCAGTAACCGGTTGGTATCGCAAATG
>JALYJX010000555.1 GCA_030775065.1 Gemmatimonadota bacterium
TGCCAAGATTCGTGAGGTCCGCAACACGCCGGTGATAACGGTGATCGAGCAGCCCAAGCTTCCCGTGCTGGCAGAGCCTCGCCACACGGTGACGAAGGCCCTCCTCGGTGCCCTCGCCGGCGCCGTGCTCGGAGTGATCATCGCGTTTCTCTCGCAGCGAGTGGCAGGAGCCCGCACAGCTCCGTCGCAGGAGGCGACGGAGTTCTTCGAGCTGGTCGACGAGGCGACGCCGCGGTTCCTTCGCCGCGGCTGATAAACCGAATGGGCAGGGAGCCGCATTGGCTCACGGGTTCGATATGGAACCTGCTGGGAACCGGTGTCCCCTTTGGATTCGCCATCGTATGCATGCCCCTCCTCCTCCACAGGCTGGGGCCTGACAGGTATGGGCTGCTCCTTCTGGCCTGGGGCGTCGTAGGGTACTTCAGCCTCTTCGATTTTGGTTTAGGCCGGGCGATTACACAGCTCGTTGCACGGGCCTACAGCGTCTCCGCCGCCGAGGCGGTCCCCGTAATCGCGACGGGCGTGCTCGCTCTGGGTGTCTTCGGCACAGTTGGAGGGCTGACCCTCTACGGTGCGGCTCCTTACATCGAGCAGGTAGGACGAATTCCTCCGGCGCTTCGCGAGGAGGCCATCCAGTCGGTGAAGGTACTCGGGATAGGATTGCCCTTCGTGATCGTCTCCGCGGGCCTGCGTGGCGCGCTCGAAGGCGTCTTCGATTTCGCCTGGATCAATGTGATACGGATTCTGTTGGGGATTGGAACCTACCTCTTGCCGGTGTTGGTAATGCTGCTGGGAGTTCGGCTGGACTGGATTTGCGGCGCTCTGGTTCTTCTGCGGGTGCTGGGGTGCATTGCGTATTACGTCCGCTGCCGGATTTTTTTCAGCGTAGCGGGAAGTCGCAAGCTCATCGACCGGACGGTTGCGAAACGGCTCGTTGGTTACGGAGGATGGATCACGGTCTCGAATCTCATGAGCCCGTTCATGGCATATCTCGATCGCTTCCTGGTCGCTGGAGCCATCTCCGTTGCACTGGCGGGCTACTACGCCACCTCGCAGGAAATCGTAACGAAACTTCAGATCATCCCGGGCGCCGTCGTCGCAGTTCTGTTCCCGGCAATCTCGAGAAGCCACGAGTTATCCCCGGAGCGGGCCGGAGACATTTTCTTCCGTGGTACCCAGTATGTGACGTTCGCCCTGCTTCCATTGGCCGCGGCCTTCATTCTTTTCGCGCGAGAAGGTCTCGGGCTCTGGTTTGGTGATGAGTTCGCTACTCAGTCATACCGCGTCGCACAGATCTTGACTGTTGGCTCATTCATCAACTGCCTGGCCTTCAATCCTTTTTTCTTCCTGCAGGGAATCGGTCGTCCCGACATCACCGCCAAGATACACGTGATCGAGGTTCCGGTTTATCTCCTGGTCCTGTGGCTGCTGATGACGCGTTGGGGTGTGACGGGTGTCGCGCTCGCGTGGAGTCTCCGCATGGTGCTGGATCTCACGATTCTTACGTATGCTACGTCGCGTCAGTCTACGGTTATGCGCGAGATCATTGGACGCGCGGTGCCCCGGTTCCTCTGGCCCATCGCCGCGCTGACATCGCTCATTCTCATTCAATCCCTCGCGATGAAAAGCCTGGCAATGCTCGCCCTTGCGGCGCTGAGCACGTGGGCACTCTGGACCGAGTGGCAGTCCGGTCATATCGTGCTCGTCGACGCGCAGAAGCCGTAGCCGCATGGATCGTCTCGATCTTGGTGTGGTTGTCCTGAACTGGAATGGGCTTCAGGACACGCTTGGGTGCCTCGCGTCGATCTATGAACAGAAGGCAATCCCGGCATATGTGGTATTCGTCGATAATGGCTCGTCTGACGGCTCCGTTGCCGGAGGCCTTGCATGGCTGCTGGACCACCCACGATTCAGCGCGCAAGAGAGGCACGAAGACAGCGTTTCGGACCCGAGCGGTATGCGTGAGTTTGCCCTGCACGAGAGACAAAAGTCCGAGGCCCACGACGACGACCGCGGTGCACGTCCCCGGTTCGTCATCATCGAGAACGGGCGAAACCTGGGGTTTTCCGCCGGGACCAACGTCGGCATCCGGTTTCTATTGCGCCGGGCTGTGAAGTATGTGCTCCTGTTGAACAACGATACTCGGCTGGCATCCGACGCCTTCGCGATCCTCGTGGCGGGAATGGAGCAATCTCCCCAATGTCAGTCCATGGTCCCTCAGATCAGATACGCCGGCGAGCCGAAGCGGATCTGGCAGTGCGGCGCTGAATGGAGCTGGTTCGGCACCCCTCGCTACCAC
>JALYJX010000556.1 GCA_030775065.1 Gemmatimonadota bacterium
CCTTCACCGTGGACCTCGGCCAGGGCGATGACCTGGAAGGCATCAAGCAGAAGGCCCTCAAGACCGGAGCAGTTGCAGCCGAGGCGATGGACGCCCGCAACCTCTTCGTCGATTGCTTCGTCTGGCCCTCGCTGATGGCCGGCGCGCTCTACGAAGGCAAGTACCCCCTCGCCACCGCCATGGGCCGCCCGCTCATCGCCAAGCTCATGGTCGATACCGCCAAGGAACACGGAGCCGTCGCCGTCGCCCACGGCTGCACCGGCAAGGGAAACGATCAGGTTCGTTTCGAGCTCACGTACGCCGCGTTTGCTCCTGACCTGCCGGTTATTGCTCCCTGGCGCGAGTGGGATATCCGCAGCCGCGAGGACGCACTCGCGTACGCGAAGAAGCACAAGGTCCCGGTTACCGCATCGCGCGAGCAGATATACTCGCGAGATCGCAACATCTGGCACATCTCGCACGAAGGCGGAGTGCTGGAGGATCCGGGCCAGCCGCCGCCGCCTGACCTTTTCATGCTCACCACTGCGCCGGAGCTTGCACCCAATGAGCCTGAGGATGTCACGATCGGATTCAGCGAAGGTACTCCGGTTGCGGTCGACGGAACCTTCCTCGACCCTGTTGCCATCCTCACAGCGCTGAACGAGATCGGCGGACGCCATGGTGTTGGACGGATCGATCTCGTCGAGGACAGACTGGTTGGGATGAAATCCCGCGGCGTCTATGAAACGCCCGGGGGCACGCTTCTCTATGTGGCGCACAGCGAGCTCGAGCAGCTCATCCTCGATCGGCGCACTCTCGCCGCCAAGGATTCAATCGCTCCACGCTACGCCGATCTCGTCTACGAAGGCCGGTGGTGGACAACCGAGCGCGAAGCCTACGACGCATTCGTTAATGTCACGCAGGAGCGAGTGACAGGCGGCGTCACGCTCCGCTTGTACAAGGGCACAGTCACCGTCATCAGCCGAGCCAGCGAGTACGCGCTTTATGATGAGCGCTTCGTAACCTTCGGCGAGGACGACGTCTACAAGCAGAGCGATGCCGGTGGATTCATACGACTCTATTCCCTGCCCAGCCGCGTCCGCGCGCTGCGCGATCAGGAGCTCGCCGCACGTGCCGTCGCTCCCGTTTCTACGCACGAGGAGACGCCGGTTCTCGCGGCGTCGTGGCAAGACTAGAGCTGATGCCGGACGAGGAGCGATCTTACAAGCTCTGGGGCGGTCGCTTCTCCGTACCAACCGCTGACGCGCTAAACGCGCTCAATCGCTCGATCAGTGTGGATTTCCGCCTTTGGCCCGCGGACATCCGCCTTTCACAGGCCTGGGCGATGGCCCTCTGGGGAGCCGGCGTGCTGACGCTCGAAGAAAGCAAGCAGATCGAGCGTGGACTCGCCGTCGTCGGAAGCCGCCTTGCGGCGGGTGAGCAGGCTCATTCCTCCGATGAAGATGTCCACACGATGATCGACCGGATGCTCCACGAAGAAATCGGCGACGTTGCATCCAGGCTGCACACCGGCCGCAGCCGCAACGATCAGGTGGCGACCGCCACGCGACTGTGGACAATGGAAGCCTGCACCCGACTCGACTCGTCAATTCGTGCGCTGCAACAGGTGATGGTCAGCCACGCTGAGGAGCTCGAGCAGGTTTACATGCCGGCGTACACGCACCTTCAGCGGGCACAGCCTGTTTCAGCTGCACACTGGATGCTGTCGCACTTCTGGCCGCTGGAGCGGGATCGCACCCGGCTCGCCGCCGTCGGGCGAAGCACTGCAGTGCTTCCGCTCGGCTCAGGAGCGGTCGCAGGCTCCGCATACCCGATCTCGCGCGTTCTGCTTCAGGGAAGCCTTGGCTTTACATCGCTGTCGCAGAACAGCATCGACGCTGTCGGGGACCGTGATTTCATCGCGGAGATGCTCTTTGCCCTGGCGTTGACTGCAGCCCATCTCTCGCGGCTGGCCGAAGATCTGATCCTCTACGGATCGAGTGAGTTTGGTTTTGTCAGGTTTGGCGAGACGTTTACAACAGGCTCGAGCATGATGCCGCAGAAACGCAATCCCGACGCACTCGAGCTCGCTCGCGGCTCGGGTGCTCGCGCCCTCGGCGATCTGGTCGCAATGCTCGGAATGCTCAAGGGCCTTCCGAGTGGATACAACAAGGATCTGCAGGACGACAAGCGCGCCTTGTTCGATGCCGTCGACCTCATGGCGCTGGTGCTGCCGGCCGTCGCTGGAACTCTCGCGGAAATCTCCTTCGATCAACGCCGCATGCACCAGGCGCTGGCGAGCACCATGATGG
>JALYJX010000557.1 GCA_030775065.1 Gemmatimonadota bacterium
CGTTACACCCAGCCCGAGGCCGAACTGAAGCTGTTATTGCAGAAACTCGCGCTCGAGCTGCCCGCGCAGCCGCCGCCAAAGATCACCGCCTCTGAGGTGGCGTTAGCCACGGCCGTGTAGTGCAGACCTATTGAGGCCCCTGTGAGCTATATCAAGTACTTTCTCGATGGGTGTAGCTCTGACACTGACACATCAATGCACCGTACGCTTTCGAAACAGCACGACGTTTTCCGGGATCTCGACGGTACGTTTGTAGGTGCCGGATAATAGTTTCCAGGCACGTTCGAAACGCTGTCAACGATGATTGAAAACTGACCCACTTTTTTAGAAAACGACGATCCAATTTTGATCCACTTGGTTGTAGGGTTATTGGGTTTTTGGTGTATGTAAAACACCGGCTTTGCGTTTATCTTTTAGTCGATAGCTCTCTCCTTGGATGTGTACAATGTGGGCATGGTGTAAGAGTCGGTCGAGCAGGGCGGCGGTGAGAGTAGCGTCCTCGGCAAAGGTGGTGTCCCACTGGGCAAACGGGAGATTGGAGGTCAACATCACCGAGCCGCGCTCGTAGCGTTTAGCAATCACTTGGAAGAAGTGATTGGCCTCTTCCCGCCCAAAGGGCAGGTAGCCGATCTCATCGATCAGCAGACACCTTGGGGCGAGTACCGTGCGATGGAAATATTCCTTTAGTCGCCCCTGACGGTGGGCGGCACTGAGTTGTAACATCAGGTCCGCGGCGGTGATGAAACGTGTTTTGATACCCGCTTGGGTGGCTTTGTAGCCCAGCGCTGTGGCCAGATGGGTTTTACCGACACCGCTTGGCCCCAACAACACCACGTTCTCCCCCCGCTCGATGAAGGCGAGGCCGCCGAGTTCCTGGATAAGCGCTTTGGGGGCGCCTACGGCAAACTTAAAGTCATACTGTTCCAAGGTCTTGATCGCGGGGAACCCCGCCATGCGCGTGAGCAACTCCCGCGAGCGTCCGGCGCGGTGAGCCGCCTCTGCCCGCAGCACATTCTCCAAGTAATCGCTGTAGCTCACCTCCCGCTGCACCGCCTCGGTGGCGAGCGGCTCATAGCAGTGAGGCATCTGCTGGAGCTTGAGCTCGCCACAGAGGGCGAGAATACGTTCATGCTGTATGCTCATGGCGCCACCTCCACCAATAACTGCTGGTAGAGGCGCAAAGGATGTTGCAGCGATTCGATGGGCACGCGCGGCGCCGGTGGGGCGTTTGGCGGCCGCGGCCTCCAGTACCGCTCCCCACAGTAAGGATTGGGTAGCGGTAGCAACGCCGCCTGTTCGGCCGGCATACGCGAGCAGGGTGTGACGCCGGTGGTGCCGTGGGTTCGCGCGTGGGCGACATCGCGCAACCAGCGCAAGGCCTCCACATTCGCCGTCGCTGCATCGAGAATCAGCCCGGCCTGCCTGAGCCTGCTGACCAGGGGCACGTAGAAACTGTAGCGTAGGTAACGGTTGAAGCGCTCGACCTTCCCCTTGGTCTTGGCCCGGTAAGGCCGGCAGAGCTTGGGGAGAAAACCGTAATGCTGGGCCATATCCCAAAGCCCCGGATGAAATCGATGCCGCCCCGCCCCATAGGCATCCCGAGCAAGCACCACTGTCTTCATGTTGTCGTAGAGCACCTCCCGGGACACCCCGTCAAAGTAACTAAACGCATGCTCATGACAGGCGAGCAGGGTCTCGAGCCGCTCGTCGGTGACGAACTCCACATAGCTCATGCGGCTGTAGCCCAGCGTCGCCACAAAGGCCGATAAGGGATCCCGAGCACGGCGAAAGACCACAAAGTCTACTTGCATCTGCAGCCCCGGCTCGGTTTCAAATCGAACCACAGGCTCCACCACTGCCCGCGGCTTCATCTCTGCTACATGCCGCCGCAGCTGGCTAATACCACCGGGATAACCCAGCCGCTTCACCTCCTCAAATAGCACACTCGCTGGGATCCACTCGGGCTTCGCCGCTTCAATACGTTCCTCTAAATACCCCTTGAACGGATCAAGCTTGATCGGCCGCACCGCCCGCGGACCATAGCCGGGCTCCGAGTCCTCACGCAGGTAACCACGTACCGTATTGCGCGAAATCCGAAGCTCTCGCGCGATCTGCCGAATACTCTTGCCTTGACGGGCTAACACTTTAATCTCCACTGCGTCCTCCTCTGTCAGCATGGCTCCCCCAAAAATAGAGCCAAGCCTAGAACAGGTGGGTCAATTTTCAATCATCGCAGTGGGTCATTTTTACTTCATCGCTAACAACCCCCCGTGCATACGGC
>JALYJX010000558.1 GCA_030775065.1 Gemmatimonadota bacterium
GGAAGGGGAGCACCCGCAGACCGCGTTCTCGTTCGGATTGATTCTCGACTACGCTCGCGGAGCCGATCCGGCGCTGGCTGCAATGGTCGTCACCAAACTTCGCGAGTTTCATCTCAACGATCGTGACTGCCCGATCAATTACGAGCCGTCGGGTCAGGACTTCCTCTCGCCTTGTATCGCCGAGGCCGACGTCATGCGGCGTGTCCTGCCGCCTGAGCGATTCGCCACGTGGTTGACGACATTTCTTCCACGCCTGCCAACCACCAGTTCAGCCGCCTGGCTGCCTATTGGAGTGGTGACCGACAAGACTGACGGCAAGCTGGCGCACCTGGATGGCCTCAATCTCAGTCGTGCCTGGATGCTGGAGGGCATCGCGGCGGGCCTGCCCGCGGGCGACCTTCGTCGGCGCGCTCTCATGGCCGCGGCTCAGACTCATGCGACCAGCGGACTCGCCGCCGTAACCGGCGAACATTATGAGGGCGGGCATTGGTTAGGCAGCTTCGCCACCTATCTCACCACGCGCCGAGGTGTCACGAGGTAGGTCATAGCGGGTCTGTTCTCTTCCAAACCCTTGACGCGGTTGACCGTTTTACGATGGTCGGTCGGCTACTGGGCTTGACCCGGTTCGGTGGACGCCAAGTTAGGCTGCGTTCTCTTGTTCGTACTGCATCGGGCTGACGAAGCCGAGGCTCGAGTGGCGTCGTTCGCGGTTGTACCAGACTTCGATGAACTCAAAGATGGCGCCGCGCGCGATCGTGCGCGTTGGAAACTCGACGTCGCGGAGGAGTTCGTGTTCGAGCGTGGCAAAGAAGCTTTCCGCCACGGCGTTATCCCAGCAATTTCCGATGCGACTCATGCTGCACGTGACACCGTGCGTGGCCAGCAAGGTGCGGTACGCATGACTGGCGTACTGCACGCCGCGGTCCGAATGGTGCAACAACCCCGCCGTGGGGCGGCGGTCCTGAAGCGCCATGCGGACCGCCTCGAGCGCCAGAGATTCTTCCAGCGTGTCCTGCATGGCCCAGCCCACGACGCGACGCGAGGCGAGATCCAGGACCACCGCCAGATACAGCCACCCCATCCGGGTCGGCACATAGGTAATGTCGCCGACCCAGACTCGATCAAGACCGGCGACGTCGGTCACGGCGAAGCGCCGCGCGAGCTGGTTCGGTGCCACGGGATGCGCGTGCGCGGAGTTGGTGGTGTGCACGAAGCGACGCCGCGGCCGCGCGACACATCCTTCTTCCCGCATCAGCCGGGCGATCCGCTTCTTCGCTACCCGCGTCCCCTGCGCGCGCAGCTCCTGATGGACGCGCGGCGCGCCATACCGCCGCCGGCTCTTCGCAAAGGCCGCCCGCACCTGGACGCGCAGCAATGCATCACTCGCTTCCCGACGGGGACCGCGTCGCTGCGACGCGTAATACCCGCTCACGCTGATGCCTAACGCATGACACATGACGTGGACGGCGTACTCGGTGCGGTGGGCGGTGATCATGGCGTGCTTCGCTTTCACCGCTTCTCCTGCGCGAAGTACGCCGCCGCTTTTTTTAAGAACTCATTCTCCTGTTGGAGCCGCGCGTTCTCTCGCCGGAGTTGGCGCAATTCTTCCTCATTGGCTGGGAGCCGCCCCTTCCCGGGAAACACGTTGGTGGTCTTCCCATCCGGCTGGTCCTCCACCTGTTTCGCCCACGCCCGCAGCATCTCCGGCCGGACTCCCAGCTCGCGACCGATGTGCGCGGTACTCACGCCCTCCGGCCGCTGTTGGAATCGCCGCACCGCCTCAAGTTTGAACTCCCGACTGAAGGATCGACGGATCTCCTTTCCTTTTGCCATGAACCACCTCCGCTCGGAATATCCGAGCTTTTGAGGCGTCCATCAAATCGGGTCAACTCCATACTCTTCCCGCAGTTGTTTTTCTTTACTTATGGCGCAGTTCAGGTCAGGGGCGTAAACCGCGCCATAGGTAAAGACTAGAGGCGGAAAAATGTAGGCGACCGATCATCGCAAAACAGTCAACTTCGTAAAAAGGTCACTACCAGCGCCCGCAAAGCCTTGTTGTTATTCAGACCGACGGCCGGCATTCAGGTAGGCGGCTCCTAACGAGGCATGCCCGCTTCCGCTGCGTCACGAGCCAGCGAAACCAGGACCCAATATGGCGGCCGGTAGCCCTTTTCGGCGGTCCACCGTTCAGCCGCTTCGCGGACCGTTACCTTGAGCTCCGCGTGCCGCGCGTTGTACGAACGATTCCTGAGCGCTGAAGCCGGTGCCATCCCCTCAGGGA
>JALYJX010000559.1 GCA_030775065.1 Gemmatimonadota bacterium
CACCAGGATGAAATCATCAACAACATCTCGACGACTTCCTCGGCGCGATCTGACAGTAAGCCGGATCTACGGATGCAATGAAAGCCCCACAGCTAACTATCACAAGATGCAACTCCTCGTTTCTCACACTCTATGGCCAAGGGCTTGCCGTCAGGAACCCGCCCTCGTCGGGTGCGGAGCCGAACGATTCGGTGGTCGTCAGCCGTACCTCATGAAGGTCCGCTTATCGCCTATGAATCGGTGGAGGTGACAGGCAGCAATGGGCTGAGGCTGTGTGAAAACCCGCGGGACGGTTCTGTCGTGGTGCTCTGAGTTATCCAGAGTGTTGCGAAGTTGGGATGCCTGATTCCGCGCAGCGTCATGGCGTCAGGATGAAAAGCAGGCGCGACTTCACGCCCTCATCATCCTCATCAGCCGCTTCGTTCCGAAGATGCTCACTGCTCGGGTCAGGTTGTAGGCCAGCACGTGCAAGCTCATCTCGGTACTGACGCGAGGCAGTGTCCGGGTCAGGAAGTGTGTCGCACCCATCCGCGCCTTGAGCGTTGCAAACGGATGCTCGACAGTTTGTCGTCGTATCCGTGCCACTGCCGGCATCCGATCGAGCCGCCTCTGCATCGCGTCCAGCACGTGCTCGTGCTCCCATCGGCTGATGCGTCGATATTCTCCGGGCGTGCAACGAGCCTTCATCGGACACCGCGGACAAGCAGACGACCAATACTTGTGCAGGGTCTGGCCGTGCTCGATGGTTGTGAAGCGCCAGATCGCCCGCTGACCTGCAGGGCATCGGTATTCATCGAGCTTCGGCAGGTAGTGAAAGTCGCGCTTGTCGAAGAGTCCCTTGGCCAGATTGTTCGAGGTCATGGTCTTGGGGACCAGCGCGGTGATGCCTTGCTCTTCGCACTCCCGAATCTGCGGGCCGCTGAAGTAGCCACGATCCGCGAGGACTTTCAGCTTAGTGGATCCAATCGCCTCGCGTGCACGCCGCGCCATCGGCGAAAGCTGCGTCCGGTCATTGCCGACATTGGTGACCTCGTGGGCCACGATCAGGTGGTGCTTGGTATCGACAGCGGTCTGCACGTTGTAGCCGACCATGGCTGTGCCCTTGCCGCTGGTAGCGATGCAGCGGGCATCCGGATCGGTGAGAGAGACCTGTCGATCCGGTGCGCTCTGAATCTGCTCGCCGATCGCGCCGAGCGCTTTCATCCGAGCCCGGATCGAGCGGATCTTGTGTTTGATGTGCGCGACCCGCACTTCGGTGACACGGGTCGGCTCGCGATCGGCACGGTCGAGCTCGTCCAGGTAGCGCCCGACGCTGTGCTCCAGCTGCTCGATCCGTGCCTGGAGTTTGCGCTCGCTGAAATTCCGGTCGGTGTTATTCACCGCCTTGAACTTGCTGCCGTCGATGGCAACCACGGCCTCGGTGAACAGCTTGAGCTGACGGCAGAGCGTGATGAACTGCGCGCAGACGCGGCGGATCGCCGCCCCGTTATCCCTGCGGAAATCCGCGATGGTCTTGAAGTCAGGGCTCAGGCGACCGGTGAGCCAGATCAATTCGAGATTGCGCTGCGTTTCCCGCTCCAGGCGTCGGCTCGACTGGACGCGATTCATGTAGCCGTAGATATAGATTCGAAGCAGCGTCGCCGGGTGGTACGCAGGTCTGCCGGTTTCTTCGGCATGAACCCCTTCGAAACCGAGGCCGGCGAGATTGAGCTCCTCGACGAAGGCATCGATGGCTCGGACCGGATTGTCCTCGCCGATGTAGTCGTCCAGGCGCTCAGGAAACAGAATGCTCTGGGACCGATCCTCGCCTTCGATGAATCGCTTCATCGGCTGCTCCGTCGTGCAAATGACGGATCTTTAGGCAGCAATCATCAGGCCATGTTTTCACACAGGCTCGGCTGCAAGCGGTCACGCCCGCCGCCTACGCCAGACAACTCGCCACCAAGACGATTACATTTACCCCGGCTCTAAAATCCAGCCACACTCAAGGCGGGGGACGTCGGCTAGAGCGCTGATCTGGCGACCTGCGGATCGGAAGGCAGCCCTGAACGAGTGGCGCGCGGTGCTCGATTATTTCAAGCGCTAAGTCCAGAGCTTCCTTCTCGGAACCGCGTGCCAGCGTTGGTCGCGGCTTTAGCGGCTGCTTGTTGGCGGCCTCACGCTGATGCCGCGGCGCTCGGCTGCGTTGATGAGCGCAGAGATGAGTTGTGGCGGAGATAGCGGCTTGCTCAGATAGGCATTCATACCAGCAGCCAGGCATGCCTCGCGATCCTCGGC
>JALYJX010000560.1 GCA_030775065.1 Gemmatimonadota bacterium
GGGGAAGTACCTGCTCCACCGCTTCCAGATGCGCAGCCGATGACGGCTGCGACTATAACAAGAAAAAGATACTTGGCCGACATGGCGTCCTCCGGGTTTTTATCAGCCCAGCTCAACTGAACTCTGCCGCGTAGCGTCTGCTCCCGCCAGTGTCAAATACCCCGGAACAACAAAAACCCCGCATCGACTAGTCGACACAGGGAGAATGATCTATTTGACGCGCCCGAAGGGACTCGAACCCCTAACCTTCTGATCCGTAGTCAGATGCTCTATCCAATTGAGCTACGGGCGCCCATGCACACTTCCTTCACTCAAAACGCATGGGCGGTACAAGACTCGAACTTGTGACCTCCACGATGTCAACGTGGCGCTCTAACCAACTGAGCTAACCGCCCCTGAATCAACACGCCGGCGTCACACCGACCGCCGGCGCTAAGCGGGAAACGGGACTCGAACCCGCGACCCCAACCTTGGCAAGGTTGTGCTCTACCAACTGAGCTATTCCCGCGAATCCCCCGGAAAAGCGAATCCGATTCCCAAATCTAATCGCTGATGTGTCGCGCTCCGAACCGGATGGAGGTGAGGGGAATCGAACCCCTGACCTCTTGAATGCCATTCAAGCGCTCTCCCAACTGAGCTACACCCCCGGCCTTTTTTCCCCCTGAAGGACAGCGCCAAGGGGGAACCGCGAAGGATATCCGCGGGTAGAATCGAAGTCAAGAAATTGCCCTAGTAATTTGCTCGGCGGCCGGTATCTTGCAGCGCCCGAACGTCCAACGAAACAATTCATTAGGATCACAGATGTTTTGGCGCGGTATTGATTTAACGTGACCCAAATCGGCGGCAAAATGCTGCCTCATGCGTCAATTTCGCTGCACTCGGCCTTTCGCCGTGTCCAATAAATAGACAATTCGCTGTAGGACCTGAGGTGTCCAAACAATGGCTGAAGTAAAGCGCCGCCGCCGAGCGGCCGCACCGGGGGGAATCGCGCCAAGTGAGCCGGAGCGCGACATCCTCGATCAGTATCTCTATGAGGTCAGTACTTACCCGCTCCTCAAGGGAAACGAAGAGATCGAGGTTGCCCGGAAGATTCGTGCTGGAGATCAGGACGCGCTGCAGGAGCTCGTAAAGCGCAACCTGCGCTTCGTCATCTCCGTCGCAAAAAAGTATCAGAACCGCGGCTTACCATTAATCGACCTGATCGGTGAGGGGAACGTCGGGCTGCTCACGGCTGCCCGGAAGTTCGATCCCGACCAGGGAGTGAAATTCATCTCCTACGCGGTGTGGTGGATTCGTCAGGCGATCCTGAGCTCGCTCGCGCGCCAGGGGCGAACCGTGCGCGTTCCGCTCAACCGCACCGCCGACTTGTCGCGCATCATCAAGGCGTCGGAGATCCTTCGCCAGAAAATGCGTCGCGAGCCGACGCCTGAAGAGCTGTCGCATCTCACGGGACTCTCGGTCGACGTTGTGCAGTCGCTTGCCGCTCTCAATACAGGCGACGTGCGGCTCGACGCGCCGATGGATCCGGAAGGCGATCGCTCGCTAATCGAGCGGTTCGTCGCCGACGAGATGCCCGACACCGAAGAGGAAGCAATGAACCGCTTCCTCAACGACGAGATCGAGACGGCATTGTCCACGCTTCCGCCGAGGGATGCGAAGGTGCTGCGTTTGTACTTCGGGCTGGAGGGCGGACGCGAGCACACACTCGAGGAGATCGGCTCGATGCTCGGCGTGACCCGCGAGCGTGTTCGTCAGCTGCGCGACCGTGCATTGAAGCGGCTGCGTGAGGGAGACGTTGGACGCGCACTTGGGAGCTTCGCCGCATAAGCTGCGGATCCAGGACTAACTACAATCGACGATCGAGGATTCATTGCGGACTGAGGAGTTGTTACGCCCTTGGTCCGGACTTAGTCGTCGATCGTCAATTGCTGTTAATCCTGGATCCGCACTGCTGTGAGGTCGCAGTTCGCAGCAAAACGGACTAGCCTCTGCTGCGCGTTCTCCCCTGCACGAAACGCTCGATCAAATCCACCGTTCTCAGCCGCGACAGGGAAGCCGGGCGAGTGCCCAGCACGCGCTGAGCCGTCACCGCCAGGTGCGACGACGACGCGAACCCGAGGATGTGCGCAATGTCGCGGATGTCCAGGCCGGGATTCTTCGCGAGCTCCCCCGCGGAGATCATCCTCACGAGGTCGATCACCCGCTTCAGGTTTGGTGAGCCGAGCCCCGAGAAGTTGCGACTCAAGTGCTCGCGGCTTACGCCTGCCGCTTTCGCC
>JALYJX010000561.1 GCA_030775065.1 Gemmatimonadota bacterium
CCTGGTAAGGACGACTTCCACGTCATCCCAAATATCCCCTCGTGATGAACGAACCACCGAAGGCGAACTCTGGGAGGCCCGAGGCGCTGGTTGTTCCCATTGTCGCCGCCCCGGCGATTCGGACGCCCCAAGGTTCAATCAGGGACGCGGGTGGAACGCATCCTTACCGGAGTGCGGGCCTGCGGCCGGCCACGGCTCCCCGGCCGCAGCAACGAGCGAACGACCGCCGGTGTGGAATAATTCGTTGCCCTCCGGACTCCGTGGCTTGCTGCGCCCGGGGACGGGCGCACTGCTATGAGTGATGTCAAGGCCGAGAGCGCGCAACGCGCTTGTTTTTTCTCTCTAAAAGTTTCCTCTCCGTTTTCCTTTCTTAACGTATCGGAGCTTCAAAACGTTTTCCCGGCGTCCACAGCGGCCCTGGGGCCGTTGCTCTTCCTGCTATCCGTGCTCGACCCCAAAGGGCCGGCACCAAGTGACTCATGCGGTCACAGCCGGGAAACGAGCGCGCCCCATCTCCGAAGCGGGCCGTTGCCAGCCCAGTGCGCCCTTCGGGCGCGCGCCGTTTCAAATGCTTTCCGTCGCTTTGTTTCATCGGTTCACGTCGCGAAGTTCAAAAGTTCTCTCGGGGCTCACCCGCCCAGCATCACCCAGCCCAGATCCTCTGGCTTTCGGCGCCCGGTCCGCCACCGCCACAGGTCCACCGCCATCTGCCGGGCCATCGCCACGATGGCTTTTTTCCTCGCCGCTTTGGTGGCCTTGGGGTTGCCCAGCACGGGCCACCACCTTTGCACCAGGCCACACTGGGGCTGCCAGAGCACCAGCCGCCAGGCCAGTTCAATGAGCGCCGTCCTCAACCGCACGTTGCCGTGTTTGGTGATGGGCAACAGATGCGTGGTGGGGCCGCTGCCGCTGACTCCGCCGCACAACCCGGTGTAGCTGCCGACTTGCCGGCGGTTGTCGAAGCGGTGCCAGTCGCCGACTTCGCGCTCGACCACTTCGTAGGTCAGCCCGCCCAGGCCTTTGGGCCGCGCGGCGGGCGCCGCCTTTTCCAGCGCGCTGGTCGCCGTCTTGAGTTCGGCAGTCAGGACGCTCAGCAGCCGGCGGAATACTTCCAGCCGCTCGACCAGCCAGGCCGGCAACGTCAGAGCCAGGGCTTCCCAGCGGCTCGATTCCCACCAGCGTTTCTTTTCCCGGTAGCCCTGGGTCAACAGCAGGCTGCGGCCCTGGGCGGCCAGGCGCACCACTTCGCGTTTGAGTTGTTCGCGCTGCCGGCTTTGGATGCGCTTTTGTTCTTCCTCCGGCGTGGGCACGCGCACGGTGGCCAGCGCGCGATTGTTGCCGGCGACGTAGCGGTCCAGCCGCAGGGCCAGTTCGCGCGCGTCGCTCTTGTCGTGGTTGACCCCCTTGCGCCGCTCGTCCAGGCAGACGGGCTGAGTGACCAGGTTCTGCACGCCCAGCGCGACGAGCGCGCGGTGCAGCCCGTAGCCCAGCGGACCGGCCTCGTAGCAACTATGGACGGCCTGCGCCTGGGCCACCTGGGTCTTAACCCAGTCGAGGAACTTGGCCGGGGTGAACTTTTGCGCCGGCTGGGGCGCGCTGTGGTCCAGGATGCGGACCACCACGATGCTCTCCGCATGGACGTCCAGCCCCAGCTTGATGGTTTGATACGCTGTGCTCGCGGCTTGCTCCGCGCGAACTTCGGAGGTATGGGATTTTTGTTTGATCATAGCGTTGGTGGGTGTAGCGCCTTCGGCGCTCGCCCGCCAACAACTCATGTCATCTCCGGGAGGTTCATGGGGAGGGAGTCCCTTCGTCGCCTGGTGGTGATTCACAGATCGGTGGCTTCGTCACCGCGGATCGGGCGCCCAGACTGCGGCGATGCTGCCAACGGCAAAACTGAGCCAGACGTTTTTCCCTCTCCCCGAGGGAGAGGGCCGGGGTGAGGGGGAAGAGCCCGTTCAAGTTCTCAGGGGGTGCCGAGGCCCACGCTGACATCCAAATCAGATCTCTCACCCACTTTTAATCACACCCCCAGGTTAAGACCTTGGTCAACCTCCGCGTTGACCCCTTGCTGCTGATTTTCTAGTCTCGCGCCCATGTCCACGGGCACCACCTTCGAGCACTTTGAAAAGGAACTAAACCGGCTCGTGGCATCGTTTGGCAGCCGCCTGACCGAACTCAAGAAATCCTCCTACGTCGAGGCCCAGCTTCGCGATGATTTCCTTAATCCGTTCTTCCGCGCCCTCGGCTGGGACATGGAGAACCGCGCCGGGC
>JALYJX010000562.1 GCA_030775065.1 Gemmatimonadota bacterium
TTGCGACGGTTCCGGCATCGCCTTGCTGATTCAATTGGGCCGGTTGCAACAAGAGGCCGGCGGCAAGCTGGAGATCCACGGCCTGCGGCCGGAGTTCCAAGAGCTGCTCGACGACTGGTCGCAGGGCGGCAGCGACACTACCCAGAGCAAAGCCAATGTTCGCCTGCATCTTGTCGAAGAGGTTGGCCAGTCGGCGGTGCAACTCTGGGACGATATACGCGAGGTGATTGGTTTTATCGGCCAACTCGGTCTTGCCATGGTCAAGGCCGCGCGTCATCCCAGCACGGTTCGTTGGCGCGATACTTTACTCATCGCCGAAGAGCTCGGCGTCAATGCGCTGCCGATCGTCGCCTTGCTGAGTTTTCTTGTCGGCGTCATCATGGCGTTTCAGGCCGCGGTTGCCTTGCGCCAATTCGGCGC
Source organism: Gemmatimonadota bacterium (assembly GCA_030775065.1). Taxonomy (GTDB): domain Bacteria; phylum Gemmatimonadota; class Gemmatimonadetes; order Gemmatimonadales; family Gemmatimonadaceae; genus UBA4720. The sequence goes on from JALYJX010000562.1 coordinate 421, forward strand.
CGAGATCTTCGTCGCCAACATGATCGGTTTGTCGGTGCTGCGCGAGATGGGCCCCTTGATGACCGCGATTATCATCGCCGGCCGCTCCGGCTCAGCTTTCGCCGCCGAGATCGGCACCATGAAGGTGCGCGAGGAAATCGACGCGCTCAAAACCATGGGGCTGGAGCCGGTGCGGTTTCTGGTCGTGCCGCGGGTGCTCGCCGCCGTGGTCATGACGCCGGTGCTCACGGTGTTCGCCGATCTGTTCGGCGTGATGGGCGGCTCCGTGGTCATGATGTCTCTCGGCTTTCCGCTGATCACTTTTTTTTATCAACTCCAGTCGGCGGTGAGTTACGGTTCTTTGGTCGGCGGGCTGGTCAAGGCCTTCGCCTTCGGCATCCTGATCGCCGCCATCGGCTGCTTGCGCGGCCTGCAAACCGAGACCGGCGCCAGCGCCGTAGGCTTGTCCACCACTCATGCGGTGGTGAGCGGCATCATTTTGATCGTCATCACCGATGGGATTTTTTCGATAATCTATTATTACCTCTGGGTCTGACAAGCACTCATGACGACCGGCGAGACGCTCATTCAAGTGGAGGGTTTTACCGCGGCCTACAACGGCCAGGTGATTCTCAATCAGCTAAGCTTCGAAGTCTACCGCGGCGAAGTGTTCGTCATTCTCGGCGGCTCGGGCAGCGGCAAAAGCACCCTGCTCAAACATATGATCGGCTTGTATGCGCCGGCGGCGGGCACCATCCTCATCGACGGCGACAATGTCGCCACGGTGGAAGGCCAAGAGCGCCAACAACTATTACGAAAATTCGGCGTCATGTATCAGAGCGGCGCGCTGTTCGGCTCGATGACGGTGTTGGACAATGTCTGTTTGCCGCTGCAGGAGTTTACCGATTTGCCGCCGGATGCGATTCGCTTGATCGCCTCGATGAAGCTGCAGCGCGTCGGTCTTGGCGGATTCGACGGTCACATGCCGTCGGAATTGAGCGGCGGCATGCAGAAGCGCGCCGCCATCGCCCGCGCCATGGCGCTCGACCCGCAGGTGTTGTTTCTCGACGAGCCGTCGGCTGGGCTCGATCCGATCACCTCGGCGGAGCTCGACGATTTGATCTTGTCGCTGGCGCGCAGCTTGAAAATCACTTTTGTCATCGTCAGCCACGAGCTGGCGAGCATCTTCGCGATTGCGGACCGGGTGATTATGTTGGATAAAAGCGTCAAAGGCATCGTCGCCACGGGTAAACCCCAGGAGTTGCGCGATCGCAGCGACAACCCCTGGGTGCGGCAGTTTTTTTCCCGGCAGCCGTCCGCCGATAACCCAACGTAGCGCACGCAGAGCAACTCTCGTAGCCGTTAATACACTAAGTATGGAAAAAGCCAGCTACTTCAAGATCGGTCTGTTCATCATCGCCGGCACGATCATCGGCGCCGTCGGCGTGGTCGCCCTCGGCGTCGGCACGATCTTTCAGAAAAAAGTCCTGGTCGAAACTTACATCGACGAATCGGTGCAGGGGCTCGACGTCGGCTCGTCGGTGAAATTCCGCGGCGTACAAGTCGGCAAGGTCGAGACGATTAGCCTGACCAGCGCCGAGTACCCGACCAAGCGCCGCTACGTTTTGGTGCGCATCGGCCTGACGACGAAAATATTTCTCGCCGACGCCGGCTCGCCAAGTTTCCTTGCCGAAGTCGATAAAGGTTTGCGCGTCCGATTGGCCTCCCAAGGCGTCACCGGCGCGGCTTATATCGAGGCGGATTATCAGGACCCGGCGCGCAATCCACCCTTGGAAATCGATTGGCAGCCGATTTATCCCTATGTGCCGTCAACCTTGAGCCGGATCACCCAGCTGAGCGAGTCGGTGG
>JALYJX010000563.1 GCA_030775065.1 Gemmatimonadota bacterium
AAGCGCTGAGCCGAGCGCGCGCGGGTATCGAAACGACTCTCGCTCGCTCGGTGGAAAAGGGACGTATCAGCGCAGATGATGCGGACGCGATTCCAGCTCGCATCACGTTTGCCGGCGCCGATGCATCGGATCGGGCCTCCCTCGACGAATTTCGTGGCTCTGACCTCGTGATCGAGGCGGTCGTCGAAGACCTCGACGTGAAGCGCGACCTCTTCTCACGCCTCGAGTCGGTGCTTGGCGACGACGCCATCCTCGGCACGAACACCTCGTCTCTCTCGGTCACGGCTATCGGTTGCGACTGCAAGCATCCGGAACGCGTAATCGGAATTCATTTCTTCAATCCGCCTACGTTGCTGCCGCTGGTCGAGATCGTTCCGGGGCTCGCCACCAGCGAGGACGTGACGACCGCGTCACGCGCGTTGATCGATGCGTGGGGAAAGACGACCGTGCGTGCTACGGACACACCCGGCTTCATCGTCAACCGCATTGCCCGTCCCTACTACGGCGAAGCGTTGCGCATTTACGAGGAAGGCATTGCCGACATGGCGACGATTGACTGGGCCATGCGAGAGCTGGGTGGATTCAAGATGGGGCCGTTCGAGCTGATGGACTTCATCGGCAACGACATCAACTTCGCGGCGACACGCTCTGTCTTCGAAGGAACGTACTTCGACCCGCGCTACAAGCCGTTCGTGACACAGCAGCGACTGTTCGAGGCAGGATTTTTCGGAAGAAAGAGCGGTCGCGGCTACTACGACTATTCTGCAGGAGCGAAGCTGCCGAAGCCGAATCAGGACCGCGCGCTCGGCGAAAAAATCTTCGACCGCATTCTCTCGATGTTGATCAACGAAGCGGCCGACGCGGTTCTGTTCCGAACCGCGAGCCCGGAAGACGTCGACCTGGCGATGACGAAAGGGGTGAACTATCCGAAAGGTCTTCTCGCGTGGGCTGATGAAATCGGGATTCCGACAGTTGTCGACCGACTCGAGTCACTTCAGTTGGAGTATGGTGAGGACCGGTACCGGCCCAGCCCGCTGCTCCGGCGCATGGCAGCCCGGGGCACCACGTTCTTCCATGACGATTGACTAATTTCAGCGAATGACCGGGACGCTAACACCTCCTTCGCCCTCAGCCGGCGCGGCGACCGCAAGCTCTCGACTGGACTGGAAGCGCATTGCGTACCTGGTTCTGGCGTCGCGGGCGCTGGACGACACGGAAGAGCAAAAGCTCGTCCCCGAAAAGAAAGTCGTCTATCAGTTTTCCGCGCGCGGGCATGAGCTCGCGCAAATCATTCTCGGGTCGCTCCTCGACGGCGAACACGACGCAGCCGGGGCGTACTATCGGTCGCGTCCGCTTTTACTGACGCTCGGACTTACCCTCGAGGACGCGTTTGCAGGGCCGCTCAGAAAATCCGGCGGGTTCAGCGACGGCCGCGACATCGGAGTCGTGTGCAACCTCCCGAAGAAGAATGGCGCGATCGTATTGCCGATGTCCGGAGACGTCGGATCGCAGTACACGCCATCGGTCGGCTGGGCGCAGGCGATCACCTACCATCGCGACGTTCTCAACGATAGGTCCTACGATCGCTCGATAGCAGTCGTTCTCGGCGGCGAAGCGTCGGTGGCAACGAACGGCTTCTGGTCCGCTCTGACCATCGCCACCACGCTCGAGCTTCCGATCCTCTTCTACATCGAGGACAACGGATACGGAATATCGGTTCCGGGAAATCTCCAGACACCGGGCGGCAACATCGCGGCGAATCTGGCGTCGTTCCAGAATCTCTATATCCGCGATGGGGACGGAAGCGACCCCGGTGAGGCCACACGACTCTTCGAGGATGTGATCGGCCACGTTCGCGGTGGAAAGGGTCCCGCGCTCCTGCGGCTGCGCGTCCCACGCCTTTGCGGACATTCCGGCCAGGACACGCAGGCTTACAAGTCGCCGGAGTTCATCGCCGAGGAACAGTCGTGCGACCCGCTCCCGAAGCTGAAGAAATTTCTGATACCCGCGGTGATGTCGGAGGAGGAGTTCGCCGAGCTCGAATCGAACGCCGAACGTGACGTAAGGGAGGCTCTCGATGGCGCTCTCGCGCGGCCGGAGCCTGACCCCGCACGTGTTACTCGTTACCGCTTTTCAGAGACAGGCGACGACGGCAAGCTTGACCTGCAGCAGATGGGCGGGCTGGCCCCAGGTGGCTATGAGTTCCCCCCTTCGAGCGACCAGCCTCAGCCCGAAGCTCAGCGGACGAACATGCTCACGGCAATTC
>JALYJX010000564.1 GCA_030775065.1 Gemmatimonadota bacterium
GTTTAAACGAGGTCTGGAGCGCACGCGCGCAAACCGTCATGCCGCCGCGGCCGCGGCCTACCGCGCGGCTCTGAAGCTGGACTCCGCGAACGCCAACGCGTGGAACAACCTCGGCTGGTCACTGGGTCAGCTTGGATATCTCCCGCAGGCCGCGGAGATGTTCGAGAGGGCGCTTCGTCTGAACCCCAATGATATCTCGGCGAGGAGCAATCTCGCCTGGGCAAGAGGCGTCCGAACCGGCGGCACATTCCAGGAAGCATTCAAGCTTCAAACGTCGGGACGCTCGGCCGAGGCTGTTCCCATCTACCGCGAGCTGCTATCCCGAAGTCCCGGTTGGGTGAATGCGCACTACAACCTTGGCTACGCGCTGATGACGCTCGGGGACTGTCCCGGCGCGATAGCGGAGTTCGAGCAGACGCTCGTCCTGCAGCCCAACTATCCGGTCGCCAATCTGCATCTCTCCACCTGCCTCGGAAAACTCGGGAAGAAACAGGATTCGGTTCGGCATCGAGCGATCTACGAGCGATCTCTTCCGGGTCGGCCGCCGAATATTCCCCCGGCGGGCGAATGAGTAAGGCACACCGTGATGAGGATTATGCGGGCCTCGCGATAGTCATCCCATGCTATCGGGTCGAGCGTCACATCGCCGACGTCATTCGGGGAATTCCGAAGCATTACCGCATCATCGTCTGCGTTGACGACGCTTCTCCTGACGGCAGCTCTGCGGCTGTCGAAGCACTGGGCGACGGCCGAGTAACTCTTCTGCGTCACCCGGCGAACCGTGGCGTCGGCGGGGCGATGAAGACGGGGTACGCGGAGGCAATGCGACTTGGCGCGCGCGTCTGCGTGAAGATGGACGGCGACGGACAGATGAGCCCCGACGATCTTGACGATCTCGTCGCCCCGTTGATCGAGAACGTCGCCGAATATTCGAAGGGCAACCGTTTCGTTGACCTGAGGGCGCTCAGACAAATGCCGACGCGGAGGCTGTTCGGGAATGCGTTCCTCTCCTTCGCCAGCAAGCTTGCGTGTGGATACTGGAACATGCTGGACGTGAGCAATGGATTCACCGCGGCGAAAACTGAGCTTCTGAGGCGAATGGACTTTTCGAAGATCAGCGACCGCTATTTCTTCGAGACGAGCGTGCTGATAGAGATCAACATCCTGCGAGCGACAGTGGCTGACGTCGAGATGCCCGCGCGTTACGGGGACGAGCAGAGCTCACTTCGCATCTCCCGTGTGGCGTCGACGTTTCCCCCAATGCTTGTGCGCGGGCTGCTGCGACGTTTTTACTGGCGGTATCTCATCGAGGATTTTGGCGTCGTCTCCATTTGCGTCTTGATGGGGCTTCCGCTGCTGTTCTTCGGTTCTGTTTACGGGATCTGGAACTGGGTCGATACCTTTCGGACTGGAATCCCCGCAACGGCCGGCACGGTGTTCGTGGCAGCCTTGCCGATAATCCTTGGCACGCAATTGCTGCTTGCCGCGATTCTGCTCGACGTCATGTCATCTCCGACGGTGAAGTGGCACCGGGAGGAGGGGGAATAGCAGCCTATGCGTGAAGCGCCTTCGTATCAGTCGGATTACATCGAGGCATACGACGCGAACAATACGCAGCGCACGCTCGCCGGATCATTCCTGCAGCGAAGTCACAGTCTGCTGGAGGAGCTGCTGCCGGCTGATGTCGACATTCGGCGCGTAGTGGAAGTCGGCGCTGGAACCGGGCATCACCTGCCATACGTGAAGAAAAAGCCGGATCGGTACGTGATGACCGATGGGAGCGACCAGATGCTCGAAATAGCCCGCAAGAAATACGCATCGGATCTCACCGCGGGATGGCTGGTGATGGAGAAGCAGGATGCTACTGCTCTGAGCTATCCGGATCACAGCTTCGACAGACTCATCGCGACACACGTTCTGGAGCATCTCCCCGATCCCGTGGGAGTCCTGAAAGAATGGAATCGTGTGGTGAAGCCCGGAGGTTTGATCTCGATCGTTCTCCCGAGCGACCCCGGAATGCTGTGGCGGGCGGGGCGCAGCTTTGGCCCGCGCCGCAACGCGACGAAGCTCGGAATCGAGTACGACTATCTGGAGGCGGCCGAGCACATCAATCCGATTTACAACCTGGTAGTGTTCATCAAGTACCACTTCGAGTCGGTTATCGAGCGGTGGTATCCGCTGCGCGTACCGATCGCCGATCTCAATCTTTTTTACGTGTGCCACGTCCGGACGTAGGTTCAGGGGCAGCGCGCGAAGCTCGGCTC
>JALYJX010000565.1 GCA_030775065.1 Gemmatimonadota bacterium
GAACAAGAGCGTCAAGACAGCGATCGTAATGCAGAAACTGGGCGCATCTCGCGAAGAAGCCGAAGCGGCGCTGGCACGCGCCGGCGGGGTCATTCGGCGCGCGATACCCGATGCGCCGCCTCCGGTAACCGAATGACGCAGCCGAGATCCGAACAGGACAAATCCATAGAGCTCACCGAGTCGCAAACGCGGTCATCCGATCACCACGCGCGCGGAACACTCATGGTCGGCCTCATGTCGGGCACTTCGCTCGACGGCGTCGCTGCGGCCGTTGTGCGTTTCACCGATCGTGAGGGAGGCGTTGACGCAGAGCTGGTCGGCTTCACACAGCACGCTTACGCGCGGGAACAGCATGATCGGCTGGCGCGCGCTCTCGTCGAGGGAACTCCGGCCGAGTATTGCCGGCTGGCCTTCGATCTAGGTGAGTGGCTCGCAGATGCGGCCGCCGCAGCAATCAGCGAAGCTGGCGTCGGGCGCAGTGAAGTGGCAGCGATTGCATCGCATGGCCAGTCCATCTGGCATGTGCCGGGACATTCAACCTGGCAGCTCGGAGAAGCGGCCGTGATTGCCGAAAGGCTCAGCCTTCCGGTCGTCAGCGACTTTCGCGTGAGGGATGTCGCCGCCGGCGGGCAGGGAGCGCCGCTGGTACCGATCGCCGACGCGATGATTTTTTCGTCGGCAACGATCTGGCGCGGACTGCAGAACATCGGTGGCATTGGAAACGTGACCGTTGTTCCGCCGGGCGGTGACCTGAGCGGAGTCCGGGCTTTCGATACCGGGCCCGGCGCGGGAGTAATCGACAAGGTGACTCGTGTGCTGCGGTCCGACCTCCCGTACGACATCGATGGAAAGCTTGCCGCTGCGGGGACGCCCGTCACCGAAGTCGTTGACGAGTTGCTCGCACACCCCTACTTCGCTGCGGAGCCGCCAAAATCCACCGGTCCCGAGCTGTTCAGCCCGAGCTACGTCGCCGAGCTGATCCGAATGTGCCGCGAGAAGCGCACTGGATGCACCGATGAAGACATCGTTGCGACTGCCGTCGACCTTACGGCGCGCAGTATCGCCGATTCCTATCGCCGCTTTATTGCCGAGCCGATCTCGGAGGTTGTGCTGTCGGGCGGCGGCGCCAGGAATCCGACTCTGGTGAAGCGAATCTCCGAAGAAATCTCCCCGCTCGAAGCCCGGTTGTTCGACGACGTCTTCTTCGACGGGGAGGCAAAGGAGGCCGTGGCCTTTGCATTGCTAGGCTATTTGCACCTGAAGGGCAGGCCCGGAAACGTTCGGTCCGCCACCGGAGCAAGGGGGCCCCGGATGCTGGGAAAGCTCACGCCACCTTAAAAGACTGCGCGACGGCTAAACGCATTAACCCGGAGCAGCCACATGAGTCAACCGCAATCACGTAACCCGCTCCAGGTCTTCGGCCGTCCGAAGATGGCCGTGCTGCTCTTTCTCGGATTCTCGTCCGGGCTTCCGCTGTACCTCACGAAAACAACACTCCAGGCATGGATGACCACCGCCGGAGTGAGCCTCACGGCGATAGGAGTGTTCAGCCTCCTCAACGCACCCTATTCACTGAAGTTCGTCTGGGCCCCGGTGCTCGACCGGTACGTTCCGCCGTTCCTCGGGCGGCGGCGCGGCTGGATGCTCATCACGCAGGTCCTTCTACTCGGCGCCATCGCGTTCATGTCCGTGCACGATCCGAAGGTCGGGTTGATGGCCCTCGGAATCAACGCGCTGGTTATCGCATTTCTCAGCGCGTCGCAGGACATCACCATCGACGCCTATAGAACGGACATTCTCACGAAAGACGAGCTCGGGCCCGGCACATCTGTCTACGTACTCGGCTATCGAATCGCACTCATCCTGACAGGGTGGCTGGCGTTCGTGCTCGCCGATAAGCTGTCGTGGCCGACAACCTACCTCATCATGTCGACTCTGATGATCGTCGGCATCATCACGACCTTCCGCGCTCCGGAACCCGTACTCAAGGATCCACGCCCAGCCAGCCTGACCGAGGCAGTGGTCCTTCCGTTCAAGGAATTCTTCCAGCGCTCCGGTTTCCTGGCAGGACTCGTCGCACTGCTATTCATCGTTTTCTACAAGCTGCCCGACAGCTTGACGGACAACATGAAGACGTCGTTCCTGCTGCAGGCGGGCTTCTCGCAGACGGAAATCGGGACCGTGCTTGGATTCGCGGGAATCATTGCGACCATCACCGGCGGCGTGCTCGCAGGTGCAGTCATCGTGCGACTTGGGGTGAACAA
>JALYJX010000566.1 GCA_030775065.1 Gemmatimonadota bacterium
CGTCCCGGAAGTACACCGGGATAATGCACGCCAGCCCAGCGACCCCGACACTGAACAGCTGGGGCAGGATACGCCGGGGCATCCCGCAAGCTGTTGGTCGCACTAGATTGAGGAATTTACTATGACAGACACTGAATATTCATTGCGGTCTGCAATCAGCGCAGATGCTGCAAAAGTGACTGCTCTGGTTATGGCCTCGTATGGGCATTATCCAGAGCAGATCGGCATGGTACCTGGACCTATGACTGACGATTACGCCCAGGTCATTACGAACTATCAAGTAACGGTTGTCGAAAGCCACCAAACTATTGTGGGAATGATCGTCCTCGCCATTACCGACGAAGGGTTTTTGATTGACAATGTGGCGGTTGATCCATCCTATCGTGGGAAGGGACTTGGCAAGACCTTGCTTAAGTTTGCGGAAGCGGAAGCCCGGCGTGCCGGGTTCGCTTCCATTTATTTATACACGCATGAGAAGATGAAGGAAAACATTGCGCTTTACTCAAAGGTTGGATACGTTGAGTATGATCGCCGCTCCCAGGGAGAATTTTCTCTCGTCTACATGAGGAAACAGTTTTGATGATCCCCGATCATCTTCCTTAGAGCAAAACTGCACCCGAACCCCGGCAACCCCGATACCGAACAGCCGGGGCTGTCGCGTGCAGCTTGAGAAGATTTAACCAGGTATTATAATTTTATGACTATGACAAAAAATAAATTACTACGAATGGACAATATCCTCCTCGTTGTCGACGACCTTGAGGCTGCGAAGGCGTTCTTTACCGAGCTTGGTCTGGAGCTTGAGGGAGAGACGACTGTCGAGGGACCGTGGATCGACCGCATCGTCGGGTTCGATGGCGCCAGATGTGACATCGCAATGATGCGGACGCCGGACGGCCACGGGCGGCTTGAGCTGGAGAAGTACCACACGCCAAAGGCTGTCAGGGCTGAGCCAGAGGACGCGCCGGTATACGCGCTGGGCATCCGTCGCATCATGTTCGCTGTCACGGACATCGACGACGTCGTTGCTCGCCTGCAGAAACATGGGGCTGAACTCATTGGCGAGATGGTGCAGTACGAGGACATGTATCGACTCTGCTACCTCCGCGGCCCCGAGGGCATTATTGTCGCGCTGGCCGAACAACTCGGTAATAAATCGGTAACGGATGTTTTAGGAAATCCTTAATTCAAGAATTTGCCGCCAAAGAGCAAAATCAGCTATGATTTTTCTAGCGTACTTCGCCCACTAAAAACTTGAAATCGTCCTTTCCGCTCCGGTTCCCGCCTATTTGTCGGGCAGGCGAGGCGGGCAGAAGGGGGGTGTGGATATTCGTGTCGAATGTGTAACCCCTGATGGTCTCTCTGGCAAGAAAAGAGATTTGGTTTCGTGGTATTTTTCATTTGATTGGCATTCTTGGGGAGAGTCCGTTTGTGAGTAAATTGCGAAAGGCAGAAAGCGCCCAACACAGCGTCCCGGAAGTGCACCGGGATAATGCACCCGACCCCCGAAAAAGCACACCTGCACTGCACCGAACGCACAAAGTCCCCGAAGTGTAGCAGAGTGGGAGTGCGGTGCAAGTGTCGGGGACAGGCTGGTGGGTACGCAAGGCACGAAAGGATAGGTTCTCAACCCGCCAACCGGTATCCCGTGAAGATCACACGGGACAGGCCGCCAGCCGTTGGGCGCTCCCAAACACTGAAATGGAGGTGTGACATGCGACTCGTACCAATTACAGCTGATGACGAGGATCTCACCGTTCGCCTGGAGTGCGACCCGGAGATGATGCTCCATATCGGCGGGCCGCGCCCCGAAGCAGACGTGCGCGCTTCCCACAAGCGCCGCCTCGACTTGATGGAGCAGGGCGAGGCGCACATGTATACGGTCGCTGCCGAAGACTCCGACGAAGTGCTCGGCACGATTGGTATCTGGAGGATCGACTGGAAGGGTCCGCAGACGTACGAAATGGGCTGGTTCGTCCTACCAGAGCACCAGGGAAAGGGCGTAGCCACCGAAGCGGCTCGTCTCATGATCTCGCAGGCTCGCTCCGATCCCGAGGTGCGGTACATCCATGCATATCCCGCCGTCAGCAACGCAGCCTCCAACGCGATTGCTCGAAAGATCGGCATGGAGAACCTGGGTCCATTTGACAACGAAGGCTTCGCTGGCATATTACGCTGCAACGATTGGCGTATCGACCTGCGCTAACTAATCATTTGTTATAAAATAATGAAGCGCTTTCATCCCTGGACGGTGATCTGCAGGC
>JALYJX010000567.1 GCA_030775065.1 Gemmatimonadota bacterium
TCTCCGAGACCGCCAGGTCATATATGTAAATCTCTCGTCTGTCTTGCTCGAATTTGTCCAGCTCGTACGCGGCCAGTCCGCCAACAACTTCATTTTCGTTCAGGGCCGCAAGAACGATGACGTGTTCTTTTGAAAGCAGCGCCTTCAAATACTCGTCACTCGGAACCGAGCTCTGGTAGGTATCGATCTCGTTGAACGCCTCCCCAAAAACTCGAAGGAGTTCTTTCAGGAGTTCAATGTCAGCTCCTGAAAGCTGTTTATAGGCGTAGCTCATGACGTTAAAAATGGCGTGAACACTGCCAATTTGGGATGGTGCGCGAGAGGGGTTCTTGCGCGAAAAACGAAACCGCCCTCGTGCACCGGGCACGAGGGCGGTTCGAGGAATCAGCGGGAGCTCAGATGCTCACCCACCGATTCTTATATTCACAACCCGATTGCTGCCTTCCTGCCCGAGAGTCGTCACATTGAAGCTCACGTAATCGCCCGGCTTCACTCTTTGCAGCACCTGCGTGAGATCCGACGGCGTCCGTATCGGACGACGCGGACCAGGATATAGCAGCTCGTAGATCACGTCGCGTGTTCCGAGCTTCTGGTATGCCGGCCCGAGCGGGACGACGTCGGTCACCATCACACCGCGCTGGTTCGGCGTGAGCTTTGCCTGCGCCGCGAGCTCGGCCGGAACCGGCTGAACAGACACGCCCAGCGTCGGGTTCACTGACCCCCTGCTGGAGGTGGGAGTCACGGGCGCAGCCGCAGCGCTCCGCGCCGGCTCCTCGAGCTCACCAAGTTTTACACGGAACGATTTCTTCTGACCGTAGCGCATGACGTCGATGTCGATGTTCTCGCCCGGCGCGTGATTTCTCACGATGCGTTGCAGAGTGCTCACGCGGTCAACGGGTTGTCCGTCGGCCGTGATGATGATGTCACCCGCCTGAACGCCTGCGCGGGCCGCAGCACTTGTTGCCGATCCGCCAAATCCTTCCACCTTCGCGCCACGGATCTCCTTCATCCCCGCGACGGCGGCGTCTTCAGGCGATACCTCGTTGATCTGAATGCCAAGCACCGCAACGCGCACGCGGCCGTGGCGGATGATGTCCTCCATCACCTTTTTGGCAAGCGAGATCGGAATAGCAAACCCATAACCGGCGTTGACACCCGTCGGACTGGCGATTGCGCTCGTGATGCCGATCACCTCGCCGCGCGAATTGACGAGCGGGCCTCCTGAATTGCCGGGGTTGATCGCAGCGTCGGTCTGAATCAGGTCGCTGATGGAATAGTTGGGACCGTTCCGGTTGCGATTGAGCAGGCCGGGAAGGCTCCGCCCCTTTGCGCTGATGATTCCCGCCGTGACCGTGAAGTCGAAGCCGAGCGGATTTCCGATTGCGAGCACCCACTCACCGACGCGAGTGTCGGCGTCGTTGCCGAGCGGCAGAGTCGGGAAGTCGCCGTTGCCCGTGATCTTGATCACTGCGACATCGGTAGTCGGATCATTGCCGACGACCTTCGCCTTGTAAGTGCGGTGATCGAGCAGCTGCACGGTCACCTGATCGGCGACGGTCGTCCGGTCGCTCGTTGTGACAACGTGATTGTTCGTGAGAATGTATCCGTCCTTCGACACTATGAAGCCCGAGCCGGAGCCGCCCTCGACCTGTGGCCCCTGCTGCCCGAACTGATCGAAGAAATCTTCCATTCCGGGCGGAATGGTGAGCCCGTTGGGAAGGGAACGCCTGCGCTGGCTGGTCTGCGCGGGGCGGCTTTCGGCCGAAATGGAAACGACGGCTGGTTTCACATGGTCGGCGATAGCAACGAACGCGTTGCTCGCCTCCATGATCGGAGCCGTTGCCGATACCGATGGCTTGGTCTGAGCCAGGCCGAGCCGCGAAAGGTCGAGCCCGCCCGATGCGATTATGAGCCCGCCCAGGAACGCGATCACTACGGCCACGCCCCAGCGAGCACGAGATGAAATTGAAGACATATATCCGGCTGCCTTGACGAAAAGGGTTAGTTACTAATGTAAGACACCGGACGCCCTTGTCAGGTTGCGCCCGGTGTCCGTACAGCTTTCTTACTTCTTGTCGTCGACGATCTCGTAGTCTGCTTCGACCACGTCTTCGGCCTTTGCTCCGGCGCCATCCCCCTCGGGCGTACCGGTCGGTGCGCCCTGCGGCTCTCCCTGGGAGCTCTGCGCCTGCTGCTGATAAAACGATTGTCCAGCCTCGCTGAACACGCGGCTCAGCTCCTCCTGCGCCGACCGGATCTCGTC
>JALYJX010000568.1 GCA_030775065.1 Gemmatimonadota bacterium
CGGAGGTTGTTCGGTACGTCAGCGATCAGCCGGCAACTTTCCCAGTGGCATCCAATCCAGCAGACCTTGCCCTTACGACGAGAATACGACCGGGCGCAGCGATCACAATGGGGTGTTCCCCCCTGTCAGGTGACGGGCATTTACCTGGTCCGGTCGAAATGGGGTGTCGTTCCCGACACTATGAGGGAGATGCCCCAACCAGAAACGTTCGGTTCACGAGAATTCGTCCATCGGCGCATCAAAGCCGGTCAGCCACGTGTCACGCACGATGACGATTCGGAGCGGCTTCTTCGGATTGCAGGGTCTTTCGTTTTGAGGTCATGATTGACGAAGGAGCGCGTGGCAGGCGGAGGGTCTGGAATGCAGGCGCTCGCGCAGTTCGGGCAAGGTGGTGGCCTGGAGGTGGTCGGGCAGGATCGCCAGCAGGGCGTTGCGGACGAGGGCCAGATTGGCCAGCAGGTTGGCGTTGCGGGAGCGGGAGCCATCTTCTCCCATCAGGACGTCCCGCCGCCAATGATTGCGGATTTCCACTCCGCCCCAGTGTCCCCGGATCAAACCCAGCCACTGCTCGGGCCGATATTGCCCAGGCGGCGTGCTGGAGAGGTAATAGCGGGATTCGGTGCTGCTGAGCGCCGTCTTTTTAATGGTTCGCTCGCTCCGCAGAACGATCAAGGTTCTGGCGAAAGGGAAGTTGGCGGTCAGCGGCTCGAGGTCGAAGGCGTGCAGGCGCCGGGTTTCGACGCGTCCGTGGCCGCATTGGGTGTGGGTAAAAAGGGGGTGCCTTTCAACCCATCCAATGCCTTGGCCTGCTGGAGCAAGTTGGGTTGATTGCCTTTGATCTGGATTAAATATTCACCCCCTTTCTCGACGATGAGGCGCGCCTGCCCGCGCTGGCAGTGCAAGGGATCGGCGGTGATTATCTTTCCGTCCAAGGCCGGCAGTTTCTGGAGGAGCGTGGCCGCCGCGGTTTGTTCGCAGCGGGGCGTGCCTTCCTTCTGATCGTACACACTCACGGCCTGCGGCGCGCCATCCTCGTGCTGAGCCAGCGTCAGCAGTCCGATGTGATCGCGAATCATTTTGCCGTCCATCGCCAGGGCTTGGGGCAATGTTCCGGCACGGGCTTGGAGCCAGTCATTGAGCAAGGCCGCGAAGGCTTCCGGATCCATGCGGGTGAGCACCTGATAAAACACGCCGTAGCCGGGAACCTCGTGGAAGGCACGTGTGCCTTTCTTGAGTGGCAAACCCAGGCGACGGCGCTGCGGTTGGCTCAGGGTGGTGGCAAAGCGGGCTATCTCGGCAATCTCCCTTCGGCCCGCCAGCAAGGCCATCGCGATGAGGGTCAGCACCGGACCGATGCGATAGCGGGTGTTGGCATCGCGCGGGTCCGGACCTTTCCGAAACACCTCCAGCAACGAACCCAATTGCTCGGCGTTGACGGGCAGGGTTCCCGCAGGAGCGGCCACCCGCCCGGCCCGGCACTCTTGGGGCAGTGGGACCGAGCGCAGTTGCTGCCGCGCGTCCGCAACCAGCGGGCGCAACCACAGCCGTTTGGGCCGCTCGTTGGGAAGGTAAAAATCAGCGCGGTGGCGGCTGTAGCCGGCGCTGTATCCCACCGCTTCCCAGTTGCTGGCCTTGTAGCAGGTGCCCGCATAGGCCTCTGGATCGGTGAAGCTTTCTGCCAGGAGGGGACGGTAGCCGAAGTGTTGCTGCCATTGTTGCGGCAGAGCCCGCAGCGCCGCGCCCATGGCTTGAGAAGCCAGATTGGGCGACTCTCCTTTTTGGGCCAACACCAGGAAGCGCCGGTTCTGCACAATCAACTTGAGCCGCTCCAGGCGCTGAGAGGCGCTCCAGGAAATCCACAGATCCCGGTCTTTGAGCGCGTAGCAGGCTGGCCCCCACACCAACAGCGCCACCGCCTTTCCCTTCACCTCCACCACTTGGCGCAGGTAATCGCCTACTGGACGGCCGGCCCCCAGATAATGGTGATCTTTCAACAATCCATCAAACCACGAAACTTGATCCGCGGAAGGGACACGCGTGTTCAATGAACCATCGGTTGACTCGCCGTGCACCGGAACAGAGGGTGTTTTCATCCGACCGTAGGGGAGCAAAAATTACGTTCCGGGTCTAGCAAAATCTTTCCACCCTCAACTTCAACCACTTCACCACACACATACAAAGACCCTGTTACGACCCCGCCCCGGCCCCACTCCAGACTTGCGATTGGGCGCTCATTGCTTACCCTTGAGCCCGCTTGAAA
>JALYJX010000569.1 GCA_030775065.1 Gemmatimonadota bacterium
CAGCTACACCGACTCCACGTACGAAGACGACGTGGTCGCTGGCGACGGCACCGTGACGTTGACCGCCGGCAATACCGTGGTTGATACACCGGAGAACATGCTCAAAGGCGAAATCGCGTACGACAATGGTCAGTTGTTTGCCCGCCTCGGATTTGACTACATCGACAAGCGCTACTTCACCTACCTCAACGACCAGGAGGTGGATTCGAGGACGCTCCTTGACCTTAGCCTGGGTTACCGCCTGCGCGACTTCGGCATCGTGGACCAGCTTACGCTGCAGTTGAACGCCACTAACCTGACCGACGAAGAGTACATCTCGACCGTGGGTTCCGGAGGATTCGGCAACTCGGGGGATCGGCAGACTCTCCTGACCGGTGCGCCACGCCAGTACTTCCTGATGCTCGACGCGCGCTTCTGAGGGTGGGCGGATTCGATCCCGCGAGGCGCCGCTGGCTGCAGCAGTCGCTGGTCGCGAGCGGCGCTGTGCTTGCGGCAGGGTTACCCCGCCTTGCGCCGGGCGGCAGTCTGGGTGGCGATCGGCCGCTTACGCGGATCGCATTTGGCTCCTGCTGCAAGCAGACCAGCCCGCAGCCGATCTGGAAGGCCATTAACGCTCTGGAACCTGAGCTCTTCCTGTTCCTGGGAGACAACGTGTACGGGGACACGCGCGATATGGCCGTGCTGCAGGCGCAGTACGACCTGCTCGGCGCGAATCCAGGCTTCCAGACCTTGCGTGATCGCACGCGCGTGCTCGCGACCTGGGACGATCATGATTTCGGCGAGAACGACGCCGGTGCCGACTATCCGATGAAGGAAGAGTCGAGGCGCATTTTCTGTGATTTCTGGGGTGAGGCTCCGCAATCGCCGCGGCGCATGCGCGACGGAATCTACGAGTCCTACGTGATCGGGCCCGAAGGCCGCCGCGTACAGCTCATTTTCCCGGATTTACGCTTCAACCGGACGCCGCTCCGAGAACGCGACCTGGCGGGGACGGACTACGAAGCCTGGGCCAAGGCGCTCGAGGCCGCCGACCGTCCCGTGCCCGGACCCTACGAGCGGAACCCGGGGCCGGGCCCGACGATGCTTGGCGAAAACCAGTGGCGATGGCTCGAAGAACAGCTCGCCGTGCCGGCCGACGTGCGGATGTTCTGTTCCAGCCTCCAGGTGGTTGCTGACTTTCCCGGGTGGGAAGCCTGGGCCAACTACACGCGCGACCAGCAGCGATTGTTCGAAGCCATTCGGCGCAACAGCGCAGACGGCCTTTTCTGCATCAGCGGTGACACGCACTACGGTGAGCTTTCAATGCTCGATGTCAATGTCCCGTATCCGGTCTGGGACCTGACTTCGAGCGGCCTCACCGAGGTCTGGCCAGTCGTTCCGCCAAACGGCCTCCGCATCGGGCCGATTCTTCAGCAGGCAAACTTCGGCCTGATACAGATCGACTGGGCTCACGCGGCGCCTCGTGTTTCGCTCCAGTTGCGCGATGTCCGGGGTGCGATACGCCTCGAGCAGCAGCTAGACTTGCACACGCTGAAATCCGCCGTCTGAGGCCGGCACTTTGGCGCTTCCAGCGGCTGCGTTCGCGGCGTACGCTGCGAGCGCAACCATTACGCCAAGCGAAAGTTATTCGTGTGGAGCCAGTGCGGCACTACCGCATAATTGCGGGAGGGGTTTTATTGGCAGGAAGATATTAATGGCTGAGGAATCCAGCGATTCACGACGGAAAAGCCGGCGATTTCCAACGCGTCGCGCAGGCGACGTGCGCGGGCAGTCAGAATGAACCGGCTGGCTTACTCCTGGTACCTCAGTGAGGATCGCGAACGGTGTCGACTCATCGAGATCTACGCGGATGGTCAGGCTGCCTTCGCACCCCGCCCAACATGTCCGTATCGCGTCAAATCATCGGCCTGCTCGGCTGGCTGCTCGTATCCTTCGCTGCCGCCGCTATTGGCGCAATTGCGTCCGCACAGGCCGGCGCCTTCTACGAGCAGCTTGCTCATCCGCATTGGGCGCCGCCGGGATGGCTGTTTGCGCCCGTGTGGTCGGTACTCTATGCCCTGATGGGCTTCGCGGCCTGGCTCGTGTGGCGAGACCACGGGTTCAGGGTAGGCGGAACTGCGCTGACGCTCTTCATCGTCCAGCTCGGTGCCAATGCACTCTGGACCTGGGTTTTCTTTGCGTGGGAACTCGGCGCCCTGGCATTCGCCGAGATCATGGTTCTGTGGTGCCTGATCATTGCCACAGCCGCTTCGTTC
>JALYJX010000570.1 GCA_030775065.1 Gemmatimonadota bacterium
CGGCGCCGCACCGGTGCCATCGATCAACGTGGCGCCACTGATGAGGATCGGCGCGGTGCGCGGGATCGCATAGGAGAGCGGCCACCCGAGTGACACGATGTCGCCGTCAGGGCGGCGAATCCGGTATCCGTCCGGCCCGAGGTAGAGGATGCTGCCGTCGCGCGCAACACTCGGATACAACGCGGGCTCTTCCACCAGCCGCACCGGCTCCCCGACCGATTGGTTCCTGAATTCTGCGCGCCAGAGCTGGTTACCGTGAACGTAGATGAGACTCGAGTCGGCTGCCCAGTGGACAAACGTGGCGGCATCGGGGAGCGGTTCGAGCGGGATTGGATCGCCTTCGAGCGGCACGATCCGGAGATCGTCGGTGGCCGGCCCACCGCCGTATATGCAGGAGTACCGAACACAGCCGGGTTGGTAGTAGAGTAGCGCGTCGGACAGGGGGCTCCAGCTCGCGCGCTCCTGCGCCGGCCCGGGCCCCAGCCAGGTGAATCGCAGATTCGGCAGGAGGGTTAGCGCGCCTGGATCCCGGACGTTTTCCGCCGTGGCCGGCACAATAGCGAAGCGCGGCGTCCGATCAGCCGGAGCTGCAGCGGTACCCGGCAGGTAAAGAAACGCGATGCGACGACCGTCCGGGGACCAGGATGGGCGCGCGGCCGTTCCGCCAAGACTGGTGACTCGCCGCGTTCGGCCAGTGCCGACGTCGGTTACATGAATGTCTTCAGCGGGTCGCACACCGGCGCTCCACGCTATCTCTCGTCCGTCCGGATTCCAGCTCGGCCACGCGGCTGTGATGGGGACATTGGCCACTGCGCGCGGTGCCGCACCTGGCGGCCATACCCACAGACGTCCGAGCGCCAGGAGAGCGATGCGGCTGCCGTCGGGAGAAAGCGCCAGCCCCATATGGCCGCGCGCCGACTGTTCGGTACCCGGATCGGGGAAGCGAACCGGCGGCAGCGCCGGCTCCTCACGCTGGAATGCAACGCTCGCCGTAAACGGGATCTCGCGCGGCCGGCCGGTCGCGAGCGCCACGCGCCAGACCCGACCACTCGCCACGTAAAGAAGCTCCTCGCCATCTGCCGCCCAGCGAACCCTGGATGCCACAACTTCGCGCTGATCCGTCACGCGCACTGGCTCGCCGCCCAGGATCGGGCGGACCCAGAGCTGCAGTGCGCCCTCGTCGTCTTCCGCGAAGTACGCAATGCGGCTGCCGTCGGGCGAGCTCGCAGGCGCGATCACGCTCGCCAGTTGGCCAGCGGGCGCCTGCGTGCCCCTCCCCGTCGCCGGCTCGACCAGCCAGAAGACTCCCGACGTCTGGCCGCTGCGCACGAATACCAGCAATCGGCCGTCGGGCAGCCAGTCGACATGCTGAAGAACTCCTTGAGGAGGATCGTGAAGCGTCAAGGGGGTCGTGCTGTCACGATCGACCTGATACAGAAACACTCGCCCGTCGCGGAGAAACGCAATCTGCCGGTCGTGGCGCGACCACGCGGGCCGGAAATACGTCTTCCAGCGGACCCTCACGCTCGCTTCGGCGCCGGGCAACAGTCGCGGCACGCCGCCACCGGCCGGCATCAGCCAGAGTCCTTCGACTCCGTTGCGGTCCCCTTGAAAAGCGATCCACGAGCCGTCGGGCGAGACGCTCGGGTCCACGTCTTCGGCTGCGTCCGCGACGGCGTCGGTGAGCGCGGTGGCCTGACCGCCTCCCGCCGGAATCCGCCACAGCTGGCCGAGCAGATCGAGAACGATCCAGCGCCCGTCGGGGGAAAGGTCGAAGGAGAGGTTCGTCCCTTCGGTGGCAGTGAAGGAGATCAGTCGGGTGCCCGTCGCGGGACCGAGTGACGCCGGCACAGGATCCTGGCCGCGGACGAACACGTGACTCGCCCCTCCGGTGCAGGCGACCAGGAGAAGCGAGCCTGTTGCCGAAAGGATCAGTCGTCGACGCATGCAGCCTCCTTCAAGTCGATCCCCGCAATGCCCGCAAGCGAGTCGATAGAATGAGGGAGATCATCTCCGCTTGTCGTCCAGCTAACGTTTGCGATAACCGGCGCACAAACGGCAAGCGAAGCGCCGCTGTTTGTGCGTCCGGTTCATCGCGGGGTTCGGCGTCATGAACCAGACGGCGGTATTCTCGGGAGACCGAACATGACTCGACCAGCGCGCGGCAAGGATCTTTGCTTCCACCCCACCCCTCAAGCCAAGCGCATGCTCTGGCAGTAGCGACGCCAGCGGGCGTTCCTATTGGCCGGAG
>JALYJX010000571.1 GCA_030775065.1 Gemmatimonadota bacterium
TGCCGGCCGCCATATTCGGCGTGGCGAGCATTGCCGGTCTCGTGTGGTTCGGCAGGATTATCACGTCTCAATTGGAGGCGTTCGCCGCCGCCGCGCTGCTGACGTTCTCGTATCATCATGTCTGGTTTTCGCAGAATGCGCGCGGCTATACCGGCTTGCTGTTGTGCGCTCTCGTCGCTAGCGGGCTCCTCGTCAAGATGGCGACGACCGCCCAATCTCGGTGGCCATTGGCGATAGGCTACGCTGTGACAATGGCGCTCGCGACGCTCATTCATCCGACTGCTGCGCTGATCGTGGCAGGGCACGCCGTCTGGTGGGCGGTGCTTGCCATTCGCAATCGCGGAAATCTGATATGGCCTGCGGCGTGGCTGCCTTTGGCGGCTTTCGGTCTGGCTGGCCTGATCGCATTGCTGATTTACGCGCCCGCATTGGGAGATCTACGGACTGCGCTCCTCGCGCCCGACAGGGGCGGAGTAACCTTGCAATGGAAGAATCCTGCGTGGTTCGCGACGGAAACTCTGCGAGGCCTTCGACGCGGGCTTCCTGGCGGCTGGCTTGCGCTCGCCGCTGCAGCCATCGTCACGACGATTGGCCTAACGAGCTATGCCAGGCGAAGCGCGGCGATTGCGTGGCTGATGGTGCTGCCAGCGGCCGTGACGGCGGTCGCGCTGTTGGCTTCGGGGCAGAATCTTTGGCCGCGGTTTTTCTTCTTCGCCGCCGGCTTCGCAGCGCTGATCGTAGTCCGGGGGCTATTCTTTGCCGCTGAGCGCGTTTGGCCCACGCGGGCCACGGCTCTCGGCGCAGTGGCGACGACGGTTCTCGTACTCGCCAGCGCGACAACAGTGCCCAAGGCATGGAATCCCAAGCAGGATTATTTCGGCGCGCGCAAGTTCGTCGAAAGATCGAGCCGGCCAGGTGACGCAATCGTGACTGTTGACATGACGGCCCTCCCGCAGAGCGAGTACCAGGGGCCGAACTGGCTCGTAGCGGCCGATCGTGATCGGTTGGCCGAGATCGAGCGAGCTCACAGTCGAACCTGGGTCCTTGTAACGTTTCGCTTGCGGCTTGCGTCGATCCAGCCGGAGATGTGGGATTACCTGCAGCGTCACTACGTGAAAGCCGCCGAATTTCCAGGTACGGTAGCTGGGGGTGAAATCATTGTCATGGTAAATCGATGACCGACGCAGATACGAACGACCGAAGAGCACGCGCCATGGCCCAGTGCCGCCGTGAGCACCACACAGCGATAAGAACCGGTGCCCCACTGCAGCCTCCCAGCTCGAGGCAGCACGCGGTCAGTACCTCGCGCTCATCGGCACGGCCGCGCGAAGCGTTTCGGCGAGGCGCCGCACAGTAGCGCTCATCTTCGGGCGGGCGGCCAGGTTGCGCTGCTCGCCCGGGTCGGCGTCAAAGTCGTACAGCTCGATAGCGCCATCTCCACCGCGGATTAGGTGCCGCGTGCCGTCGACGAGCGACGCCATGTCACCCTTGCTCACTGGGTACCAGCGCGGATGGCCGGAATTGTATTGTACCTCAGAGAGAATCAACTCCGCGCCATTGCCGATCGTTTTCTCGCCGTTCCAGAACCTCGCTAGCGAGTAGCCCGGGAGCGCCGGCGATGACTCCCTGCCGGCGGTCGCGGGGCCCGCCAGGGCGAGCAAAGTCGCCGGCACGTCGCGCAGCGTCACCGGCTCGCTGACGCGCCGACCGTGCGGCACCGAACCCGGGAAGATGACGAGCAGCGGGACGTGTAGCGCCTGGATGTACAAGCTTTTTCCGTGCTCCAGCAGGCCGTGCTCGCCGAACTCTTCTCCGTGATCGGCGGTGATGAGGACGACAGTATTCCGCAGCACGCCGCGCCGGTCCAGTTCGTCCAGAAGCATTCCGAGTTGCTGATCGAGCGCGGCCAACGATTCATCGTAGGCGGCGATGTCACCCAGGGCGTCGCTCTCTGTCGTCGGGCGTTCATTGGCGAGCAGCGGATTGGGTGGGGTCCGCCGCCGGTCGAAGAGAGTATCGAAGGGTTCTGGCGGGAGGTAAGGACTGTGCGCGTCGTAGTAGTTGAGGAAGACGAAAAAGGGACGCCCGCCATGATTGCGCCGGGCGAGCCAGTGAAGCACCTCGGCGTTCACCTGGCTCGCGCGCTTCCGGCCGATCTCATCGTAGTAGCCTGCAAGGCGTCGCAACCGAGCGCTTCCGGTGAGGCATCGCCCAAGTGCCGAGCCGAGCAGGATCGACCCCGCTGAGA
>JALYJX010000572.1 GCA_030775065.1 Gemmatimonadota bacterium
ACCGTAGAAAGCGCACCGAACAGCACCATCACCTCGAAGCCGAAGATCGTATAAGGGACCCAGGAGGCTACGGGCTTTCCTCCTACGACCAGAGGCCAGTAGTCGGACGTCCAGATCGCGATCCAGTAGCCGCACGTCGCTCCGGCAAGACCACCGAACAAAGTGAAGAGCCGCACGGGACTCGGCCCCGCATTGACGGCGTGCTCGATCTCATGGCGTGGTGTGGGCGTGTAGACGGTCACCTCGCCGAGGCGCTTCTGCTTCAGCTCCTCGATGGCGTGAACTGTTGCATCGAGCTCACGGAACGCACCAAGAACGCCAGGCATTACTCGTACTCCCCAGGAGTGGACGTGTCGTAGTCCACGTGCCGCCCCGCCGGGCCGATGCCGTGTTCGTGTCGTGTTCTGAGCCTGGGCTGAATGATCTCCTTGATCTCGGAGATAGCGATCACCGGCAGCTGCTTTATGAACAGGAGGAACCACATCGAGAACCAGCCGAAGCTACCGGCGAGAATCGCGTAATCCACCCACGTCGGCCGGTAGCTGGTCCACTGCCACGGCTCGAACTCGTGCGAGAGCGATGGAACCACGATCACGAACCGCTCGAACCACATCCCGATGTTGATCGTGATGGAGATGATGAACAGCCACGTCGGATTCCGCCTCAGTCGCTGCGAGAACAGCGACAATGGCAGAATCATATTGCACGTGTAGAGAATCGCAGACGACCACCACCACTGACCCCAGATGCGGTTCGCGAAGAAGGCCTGCTCGAATTCGTTGCCGCTGTACCAGGCCACGAACCATTCCGCCATGTAAGCGGAGCTCACCAAGAGCGCCGTAAACAACGCCAGCTTCGCCGCCGCGTCGAGATGGTTGAGCGTCACGTAGTGCTCGAGCTTGAACCACTTCCTGAGAGGGATGATGATCGTGAACACCATCCCGATTCCCGAGTAGATCGCGCCGGCAACGAAGTAGGGCGGGAAGATCGTGGTGTGCCAGCCGGGCGTCAGCGTCATCGCGAAGTCGAACGACACCACGGAGTGCACAGACAGCACCAGCGGAGTCGAGAACGCAGCGAGGAAGAGGTAAGCTCTCGCGAAATGCCTCCACTCGCGATCGGAGTTTCTCCAGCCGAGCGACAGAATGCTGAGGATCCGCTTGCGAACCGGATTCGTCTCCCGGTCGCGCAGCACGGCGATATCGGGAATGAGGCCCACGAACAAGAACGTCGAGGAAACGGTCAGGTAGGTGAGAATCGCGAAGACGTCCCAGATCAGCGGGCTCTTGAACTGCGGCCATAGGTAGCGCCAGTTCGGATACGGAATGAGCCAGAAGAATTTCCAGGGGCGGCCAAGGTGCAGAATCGGGAACAGTCCCGCCGTCATGACCGCAAAGACGGTCATCGCCTCTGCGCACCGGTAGATGGATGTTCGGAATCCGGCGCGGAAGAGGTAAAGAATCGCCGAGATCAGAGTTCCCGCGTGACCGATACCGATCCAGAAAACGAAGGTGATGATGTAGACACCCCACATCACGGGCGGGTTGTAGCCGGCAACGCCCAGACCGCTGTAGATCTGGTAGCACCACGCCGCGATGCCGAGCAGGAGGAAGAAAATCGCTGTGCCGAGGCCGATGAACCACGCGACCGTGGGATGAAGTGTCGCGGTGATCTCGCGATCTACCTGCTCGTAATCCCGGACCGCCGGAAGCTGAACGTCAGCGGTCGCGATGTTGGGACGCTTGAAGCGGTCCTCGCGCTCGTCGAGCGCCCGCACAACCGTGGCCATTACTGCGCCGCCCCCGGTGTCGGGTGCAGGACCTTCTTCAGATAGACAACGGCCGTGAACGTGTTCAGCTCCTCGAACACGTGATACGCGCGCCGGTTCTTCACGTTCTTCGCGACCGCCCAGTTCTCATCGGCGGCGTCACCGAATGTTATGGCGCGCGACGGGCAAGCTTCTGCGCAAGCCGTCGTGAACTCGTCCGCCTCGACTCCGCGGTGCTCGAGCGCCGCGACGTTCTCGGCGTCCCGGATTCGCTGAACGCAGAAAGTGCATTTTTCCATCACACCCTTGCCGCGCACCGTCACGTCAGGATTGAGCTGCCAGTTCAGCGGCTCCGGAAACGCGTACTGCGCCCGATCCGGCTCACCGTACCCGAACCAGTTGAAGTAGCGCACCTTGTACGGACAGTTGTTGGAGCAGTAGCGCGTTCCGACGCAGCGGTTGTACACCTGCAC
>JALYJX010000573.1 GCA_030775065.1 Gemmatimonadota bacterium
CCATTCACGATTGCTGAGGCGAAACGCCGTCTCTCATTGTTGCTGGGTGTGCCTGAGTCGAGCATCAAGATCATCGTTGAGGCTTGAGTGTTCTCTCCGCGTCGCTTCAGACGAGCGACGATGTGACAAAGGAGCGGCGCGCGAAGACCTTGGCCGCATCCTGCTGCACGGCGCTAGAAATCTTCCCCTGCGTCCCGCCAACTTCCGCTGTGTCTTCTTGCCATTGGCACCGTCGCGTATCATTCACGACTTCTGAGACAACTTTCATCCACAACACGTCCAGTCGCAGATGCCTCTGAGTTGGAATGAGATTCGTCACCGAGCCATCGTGTTCGCCAATGAGTGGAAAGGCGAAACGCGAGAGGCGGCAGAGCGCCAAACATTCTGGAACGAATTCTTCAACGTCTTTGGTATCCGGCGTCGAACTGTGGCCACGTTCGAAGAGCCCGTAAAGAAGCTCAGCGGCGCATGGGGGTCTATCGACCTCTTCTGGCCCGGAAAACTGATCGTCGAGCACAAGAGCGCTGGCGAGAATCTCGGGAAAGCCCATTCGCAGGCAATGGACTACATCCGGGGCCTCAAGGACTCCGGGCGCGACAAGGAAATTCCTCGATGGATTGTCGTTTCGGACTTCGCGCGGGTTGCGCTACATGATCTCGAACCGGATCAAGACGAGCCATTGCCGTCGTCACAGACGCAACGAAAGGTAACCAGCCACGAGTTTTTGGTTGCGGACCTACATAAGCACGTCCGCCATTTTGCCTTCCTGGCCGGCTACACCCAGCACCGCCTCGACCCGGAAGATCCCGCGAACATGGACGCAACGCAGCTTATGTGTGACTTGCATGACGCGTTGCAGGGGGGCGGCTACACTGGGCACGAACTGACACGGTTTCTCGTTCGCATTCTGTTTTGCTTGTTTGGTGAGGATACGGGAATTTTCCCGCCGAAAGCGTTCGAGTTGTTCCTCCGAGACCGCACTGCGCCGGATGGTTCTGATCTCGGCGTTCGCCTCGAACAGCTATTCCGAGTGCTGAACACGGATATCCCCGCTCGCCAGGCAAACCTCGACGAAGACCTAAGTCAGTTCCCGTACGTGAACGGCGACTTGTTTGCCGAGCGCCTTGACTTCGCGGAGTTCGACGCGACGATGAGAAGCGTTCTGCTCAAATGCTGCGGATTCCGGTGGGAGAAAATCTCTCCTGCCGTCTTCGGTTCGTTGTTCCAGTCAGTGATGGAAGACAAGGAGCGACGGCAAATAGGTGCCCACTACACCGCGGAACCGAACATCCTCAAGCTCATTCGGTCGCTATTCATGGACGAACTGCGCGCGGAGTTCGAGAAGATCAAAGCGCTCAAGGTCGGGAAGAAGCAGAGACTCGCTGACTTCCAGAACAAGCTGGCCGCGCTGCGCTTTCTCGATCCCGCCTGTGGCTGCGGCAATTTCCTCGTGTTGACATATCGCGAGCTTCGCAGGCTGGAACTGGAAGTCCTCGTTGCTCAGTACGGCGAACAACGCGAGATGTCCTTGGATGACGCGAACAAGCTTTCGAAGTTGAACGTGGACCAGTTTTACGGAATCGAGATCGAGGAGTTCCCGGCTCGCATCGCGGAGGTCGCGTTATGGTTAACCGATCATCAAGCAAACGTCGCGCTCTCACAGGCGTTCTCTCAGCTAGTGTTGCGACTGCCGCTTCGGGCCTCGCCGCACATGGTCGTAGGCAATGCGCTTCGTATGGAGTGGAGCACTGTTCTGCCAGCCGCCGAGTGCTCTTATGTGCTGGGCAATCCACCCTTTGTCGGAAAGCAGTACATGTCCGCCGACCAAAAGGTCGATATGAATCTGGTATGCGGCGCGGTAAAGGGAGGGGGAGTGCTGGACTACGTCACGGGCTGGTTTTTGAAGGCAGCAGCCTACATGCAGCTGACCAATATGCGCTGCGCATTCGTTTCTACGAACTCCATCAGTCAAGGCGAACAACCGGGAGTGTTGTGGCGGGAACTGTACGGGCGCTATCGCATGAGCATTCATTTCGCTCACCGTACGTATGTCTGGCAGAGTGAGGCGCGCGGCAAAGCCCACGTTCACGTCGTGATCATCGGATTTGGAGCGACAGACGTAGACTCGAAGTTCATCTGGGACTACGACGCCGATGAGAACCGCCCGACGCGGACCCAGGTATCAAGTATCAATCCTTACTTGGTGGAGGGAAGCTCTCAGATTCTCCTGAAGCG
>JALYJX010000574.1 GCA_030775065.1 Gemmatimonadota bacterium
ATCACGCGGCGGGCACCATCGCAGCGACTTCCCCAAGCCGCGCCGCGGGTGGGCAAGGAAGCACATAGAGCAGTAACACAGCCACAGGCCACAGGCCACAGGCCACAGGCCACAGGCCACAGGCCACAGGCCACAGGCCAGAGGCCAGAGGCCAGAGCTCTGCCCTTAGATTTCAAAGCATGCCCGAGGTCTTCGAACTCTCTCAACGAATCAAGACGCTGGCGAAGGAGCGAAACGCGGTCATCCTCGCCCACAACTACGAACGCCCCGAGGTCCAGGACGTAGCGGACTTCGTTGGCGATTCGCTCGGCCTTTCGCGCGAAGCAGCCAAGACCACCGCCGACGTCATCGTCTTCTGTGGCGTGCACTTCATGGCCGAAACGGCGGCCATCCTGTCCCCGTCAAAGACCGTTCTCCTTCCGGATCTCGCGGCGGGCTGTTCGCTCGCCGACACCATCACGGCCGACCAACTGCGCGCCTGGAAAGCGGAGCACCCCGGCGCGGTCGTCGTCTCCTACGTCAACACGACGGCGGCCGTAAAGGCCGAAAGTGACTACTGCTGCACGTCGGGCAACGCGGTCGAAATCATCAATTCCATTCCCGCTGATCGGGAGATCCTGTTCCTCCCTGATCTCTTCCTCGGCGCGCACGTCCGACGCGTTACGGGTCGGCAGAACATCCGCGTGTGGCTCGGCGAATGTCACGTGCACGCGGGCATCACACCGTTCAGTCTGGCTCGCCAACGCTCCGAACACCCGAACGCAGAATTGCTCGTGCACCCGGAGTGCGGATGCGCCACGAGCGTAGTCGAGGCAATGTCAGCGGGAGCAATTCCGTCTGACGGGGTGCAGGTCCTCTCGACCGAGGGAATGATTCGACGTCCGACCGAATCGGCGAACACGGAGTTCATCGTCGCGACCGAGACGGGGATTCTTCATCGGCTGAGGCGGGCAAATCCGGACAAGACGTTTTTCGCCGCCTCGGACAAAGCCGAGTGCCAGTACATGAAGATGACGACCCTGCCCAAGGTGGTCGACTCGCTCGAGAAGCTGCAGCATCGAATCACCGTACCGGAGGACGTCGCAGCCCGGGCACGGTTGGCCCTTGAGCGTATGGTCGCGGTTGGTGGAAATGCACCAAGGCAGCTGGCGGGAGTCGCCGGTTTCGATCCCGGCGAGTAAGCTAGGCTGATCTGACTTATGCCGAATCTCGAGCCGAATCTGCCGCCACCGCGACGCGTCACGCCGCTGGAGATGCCGGCTGTGCCGCGCGATGGTCTTCGTTTTCCGCTCACGCGCGCTCAGCTGGTGGCGCGTGTGCGCGAGGCGCTCGACGAAGACGGCGCGTTCAACGACGTCACTACCATCGCGACGGTTCGTACGGATCGACGCGCGCGCGCGGCGCTGGTTGCCCGGCAAGGTGGCACGATCGCCGGAATTCCCTTCGCGCTCGAGACGTTCCGCGCACTCGATCCGAAAGCCTCGATGCGGGTCGACAAGGAAGACGGCAAACGAGCGATGCGTGGCGACACTGTCGTCTATATATCGGGTCACGCGAGGGGAATGCTGTCGGCGGAACGCGTCGCCTTGAATTTCCTGATGCGCCTCTCGGGTATTGCGACACTCACGTCCCGATACGTTGACGCGGTTCGAGGCACCAACGTTCGCATCCTCGACACGCGGAAAACGACTCCGGGCTGGCGGAATCTCGAGAAGTACGCCGTGCGCGCTGGTGGCGGCACCAACCACCGGATGGATCTCTCGAGCTCGGTCCTCATCAAGGACAACCATCTCGCGGCCGTCGACGGACAGGTCGAGATCGCGATCCGGCGCGCGCGGGAATTGGCACCACAAGGCGCTCGCATCGAAATCGAGTGCATAACGGTTGATCAGGTAGCGGCCGCGGCAACCGCTGGAGCGAATATCATTCTGCTCGACAACATGCTGCCCGAGATAATGCGCGAGTGTGTGAAGGTCACGGCAAAGCGAGCCGAGCTCGAAGCATCGGGCGGCGTTACGCTGGACAACGTGCGCGCCATCGCCGAAACCGGCGTCGACATGATTTCAGTCGGAGCGCTCACTCACTCGGCGGCGGCACTGAATCTCGCGCTCGACTTCGAATGAGAACCGGTGAAGACCGCTCACGCACTCCGCAAACGACGGGAGAGGCGACGGCGGCTCTTCAGGCTCGTGAGCGCAACACACAATTCCTGACGGAGTGCGAC
>JALYJX010000575.1:0-1901 GCA_030775065.1 Gemmatimonadota bacterium
GGCGTAAACCCGTATTTATCCTTTACGTTGACGTCAGCACCACGGAGAATCAGCATTGCCGCGACAGTGGTTCGACCCCTCGTTATTGCGTAAAGGAGCGGCGTCTCATTCAGCTTATTACGGGCCTCGAGGCAACGGTGTCCGGGTGAGATGCGAGGCGGCGCGCTGGCTGATCGCGTAGGCGCCGAGGGGGCGGGCGGAGATGCGAGGCGGAGCGGTTTCCGCGGTTGAGGCCGGGTGGTGGCAGGGGTGGCGCAGGGGCGGGGAGAAGGGGGTGGCCAAGCGTGTGTCGTAAGTCGCGTAATGACAATGCTTTAGGGAAAAATTGTTTCGTCGTAAGATGTTGATAGTGAAGGACTTACGACGCATTCGTCGGCCTTGTGTTCGGGTATTGAAGCCGTATGGTCGGGGTGCTGCGGCGCCCCACGAGGCGGGGCGCGAGGCAGACGTGGATTCATGGTCCGATGGAGGCTTTACGCGATGGGTATGCAGACGCAGGTTGACCACATGTCGATCGACGAGATTTTCTCGCACTATCTGGGGCGGGGGTTCGACTATGTGCGCTCCGGACGCGAGACGGAGGCGCTGTCGGATCGGCGGTTGGCGGCGCTGGGCGTGCAGCGGGTGCTTGAGCAGCATGTCAGTGGCCGGGAGTTCCTGCAGAGCGTGCGGGAGGTCGACGATACGGAGTTGGCGCGCACCACCTTTTTCGAGGCGTTGAACTCCTATCGCCGGTGCCGGATGCTGGGCGAGCTGAGCGCGGGTCTGCGGCAGGTGGCGGATCGCGATCTGGCGGGGTGCGGGGTGGACTATCTGTCCGACATCCCGGAGTTGGCGGGCTGGCGGGTGCTCGCCGGCGACGGCCACAGCATCGAACATGGCTGCCACGCGCAGAAGTCCGCGGACGGCGCGCACCTGCCCTCGACGGTGCTGTTTTTGCAGAGTCTGCGCACCGGCATCATACAGGCCTTCTGCCCGGTGGTCGGCGCCGGACGGCACCAGCACGAATGGCCCGCCTTCAAGTCCGCGCTGCCCCTCCTGGACGGCCCCGACCTGACCGGCCAACTGCTCAAGACGCTTTTCATCCTCGACCGCGCCTACATCGATAACCTCTTCTGGGCCAAGCAGAAGCATCTCCTGGTGATCACCCGCAGCAAGAGCAACTTCAAGCCCGTCAGCAGCCGGGCGCTGCCCTTCGACGCCGATGACCCGGTCAATGTCGGCGTCGTCGCCTACCGCGAACTGGACTTCGCCAGCGGCGCCGTCCTGCGCGAAGTCAGCTACGTCGATCCTGAGACCGGCGAGGCCTACAAGTTCCTCACCACCTGCACCAAGCTCAAGCCCGGCCTGATCGCCCACCTCTACCGCCTCCGCTGGCGCATCGAAAAGACCTTCGACGTGCTGAAGAACGTCCTGGGCGAAACCAAAGCCTGGACCGCCAGCGAAGCCGGCCAGATGAGCCAGGCCCACCTCATCGCCATCGCCTACAACCTCTGCGTCCTGCTCCAGAGCATCCTCGCCGCCAACCACGGCTTGCGCGACACCAAAGTAGAAGCCAAGCACGACCAGTGGGTCGCCCGTCGGGAGAAACTCGCCGCCGCCAGAGGCCGCCGCCTGCACCCCCTGGAACTCACCCTCCCGCGAATGCCCCGCCTGAGCGCCCAGTTCATCCGCACCATTCGCAACCATCTGCACCTCCCGGCGACACTGCTGGCCCTCCTCCCCGCCTTCACCGCCACGCTCGCGCACTACCTGTGACATCACCCCGGACACCGTTGCCTCGAGGTCGGCGCCATGCTGGACCAGAAGCTCTATGATTTCCGTGTTACCAGCAACATGCAGTGATGTGTTCCCTTCCTCGCCGCGATAGTCTGTCCGAGCGCCACCAGCCAAGAGCGCTT
>JALYJX010000575.1:1911-2218 GCA_030775065.1 Gemmatimonadota bacterium
CAGATACACCCACCAACCAGAGGATAAGACCCTTGACATCAGCAATGTCAGAACGACCACGGATGCGATAACTGCGATAGCGATGTTAAGTTTGCTAGATTTCCTCCATTTCACCTCATCACCACCCTTCAAAAATCGTACTCATTCATCGACTGACCGCGTATGCAATCACTCTGCGGCGGAAATTGCGGATTCTTTACTGGTCGATTCCGGCTTTCAGCATAGCGTCAACATCGCTCCATGGGATAGTTTCTACGTTTCCATCCATATATAAAACGTTTACTCGTGAACCCACCAACTCCGGTTT
>JALYJX010000576.1:0-1180 GCA_030775065.1 Gemmatimonadota bacterium
AGGTGAAGTCCATGGCTCGGTTACGCCTGTCACGCCCAATAACCGAATTTCTGGAATTGTTGGAAAAGCTGCGAGGCAGCTTCGATCGACCGCCGCAGACATTGAGCATGACGCTCGCGTAGTCTGGTTTACGTCAGTGGGCTTTGATCGCGAAACAAGGGACTACCAGGCGTTCAACACGATTTACGGCTGCACGAAGGTGTTTGACCTCGACGTTAGCGCGTCGCTGCGAGACTGCTATTTTCGGTACAACAGCGAGTTCTTTCGGCATCAAAGCCTTGATGGGGCCATTTTGCTAAATGCGGGCAATGGTTCGGGCATTATCAAGTTGTGCCTGAATCCATTTGGGAGGAACTGGCAATCACTCCGTGACAGTCCATTTGCGGCGAGGCTGACAAATGGGCTCGTTGATCCTATGGCGCAGGAAGCAGCCGGGGAGGTGATGATTGTCGATAGTGATATCGACCGCCATGATGAACAACGCCTTCTGGAATATCTCAGCAAGAAGTATGGCATTGAGCGATTGCAGTTCATGGACATGAATATCGCCTCGGCCATGGTTTCCATGCCGAATGATCGCTAACTATTTCTTTCACGCCGATGCTCATACCTTCGGCTTTCCCTCCGCGGAGGCACAGGCTTAGCACGTACCAAAATGAATGCGACGCTTTCGAAATCGTTCGGCTTGCGGCTCGAAAACGTGCCGGTTATCAACTTGCGGATGGACTTCGAAAACGTCCGGAAGTACGCGAATGATTTGGTAGATGCGGAGGAGGCAGACGGAAACTCCACGTTGCCTCACTGGCGAAATAATCTCTTTGAGATTGAAACGGAGCTGAATTGGCTGATGCGGATGTCCGTCATCAATATCGAGTGCTATGTGCAGTACGCGGTCTGGGAAACGCTTCACCGAAGGAGACTATGGACAGCTGACATCGGTGTAAAACTGCGAAATCCGTTTTCCTTAGGACGTGGTACTTGCAGGGTCTACTACCACTCACTTCCAAGTCTGATATCTCCGGACATCAGCCTTCTGCGACGCGACCCGGTGCTTTGGCAACGGACGGCCTCTTTGTACAGTGAGGTACGGAATCCACTGTTCCACGGGAAGCAGGCGGTTGAGATCAAGCCAGCCTGTTTCGCTGCCGTGATTCGCCATCTTGGTGAGTTGTACGAGTGG
>JALYJX010000576.1:1190-2216 GCA_030775065.1 Gemmatimonadota bacterium
AGTGGATAGACACATGGTGCCTTCGAGAGTGGGTGTTTGGGGCACCAGCACCCCGTAGTGACGGGGCCTGACGGTCGTGCTCAATGACCAGTCGCTGCGAGCGACTCCTTGTCTTAATTCTCGTCCGCCGCGGCGCACCGCAGCGAAAGGCGCACGGAGACTAACGTGATCGTTCCGCGTGCCTCTTTCTTGGCGGCAGAAACCCCTTGGTTGCCTGCCCGGCCAACGTAGCTCTGGCGTAGCACGGACAGTGAAGTCGTTGTGCGGCAGGACAGGGCTTAGCGCTCTAACTATTTGATTTACCGCAGTTCAGAGTGGTGGGCTGCCAGGGACTCGAACCCCGAACCTACTGATTAAGAGGCTGCTCCAGTCTTTATACCGCCTGATTCACCAACGTTCATAAGGATTGCTACAACAAGGGGTTAATGGCAATGTCGTGATTCATGGAGCTACACCGAAGTACCCCAAAATGCCTGCACAGTGTAGCTCCCGCGTAGCACCGCAGAACCGACTGATCTGCGACTGATCCGCGACACGGAGCCGCGATGCATCAAGAAATCCCATTCACCAAGCGACAACTCGACACGCTACGTCCGGCCAAGTCCGGCACCCGCGATTACTACCAAGATCCTCGCGCCCCGGCGTCCCTTCGCCTGTCGGTGACGGACACCGGCGCCAAGAGCTGGGTGATTCAACGGCGCGTGAACGGCCGGGCCACCCGCATCACGCTGGGCCGCTATCCCGACCTCACCCCGGAGAACGCCAAGCGCCAGGCCGAGCAGGTGGCAGGGCAGATCGCCGAGGGGCGCGACCCTCAGGCCGAAAAGCGCAGCGCCCGATCCAACCGCATCACCTTGGCCGACGCTTTTGATGAACTCTTGAAGGTGCGCACGCTCAAGACCAAGACGCAGAACGTCTACCGCCAGGTGCTCAACGCCGCGCTAGGCGACTGGATGAACCGACCCCTGACCCACATCACCAAAGACATGGTGGCCGAGCGCCACGCCAAGCTCAGCCGCGACAGCG
>JALYJX010000577.1 GCA_030775065.1 Gemmatimonadota bacterium
GGACCCGGGCATGGTCATCCATCCGCCGCTGCTCTACATGGGCTACGTCGGCTTCTCGGTTGCGTTCGCGTTCGCGATCGCCGCGCTGCTGACGCGGCGGCTCGATGCCGGCTGGCTCGCCGCGGTGAGACGGTGGGCGCTCTTCTCCTGGTTCTTCCTCACCGTCGGCATCCTGCTCGGAATGTGGTGGGCCTACGTGGAGCTGGGATGGGGCGGCTACTGGGCGTGGGATCCAGTTGAAAATGCTTCGCTGCTGCCGTGGCTAGTGAACACCGCGTTCCTGCACTCGATCATGGTGCAGGAAAAGCGCGGCATGCTGCGAAAGTGGAACGTCACACTTGTCGTCACGACGTTCCTCCTCTCGATTTTCGGCACTTTCATTACCCGCAGCGGCATCATCTCGAGCGTTCACTCGTTTGCGCAATCGCCCGTCGGCAACTGGTTCGCCGGTTTCCTGCTGCTGGGCATAGTCGCCAGCGCCTATCTGGTGACCACTCGGCTCAAGGACATGGAGGCCGAGGCCGAGCTCGAGAGCATGGTGAGTCGTGAGGCTGCGTTCCTCTACAACAATCTCATTCTGGTGGGCATTGCGTTCTCCGTGTTGTGGGGAACGGTCTTCCCGATCATCACCGAGGCGGTGCGCGGCGAGAAGATCACGGTGGGTCCGCCGTTCTTCAATGCCGTAAACATCCCGCTTGGCTTGCTGCTGCTGCTTCTCACGGGAATCGGACCACTGATCGCCTGGCGCCGCGCGTCGGTATCGAATCTCCAGCGCCAGTTCGCCGCACCAATTCTCGCCGGAATCACAACTCCCTTCATTCTACTGATCCTCGGCATGCGCGATGTCGCTGCGCTGATCGCGTACTCGTTTGCCGGCTTCGTGGCGATGACGCTGACGCAGGAGTTCTACAAGGGAATTGGTGCTCGCCGCAGGATGTACCGCGAGGGAGTGGTGACCGCGTTCAATCGACTGGTCGCGCGCAATCGGCGGCGCTACGGCGGCTACATCGTTCACATGGGAATCGTGGTCATCTTTGCGGCATTCGCGGGGCTCGCCTTCAGGACGGAACACGATCTCACGTTCAAGGCCGGTGAGGCGCATGAGCTGACCGATCCCTGGGGCCAGCGGTGGCGCTTTGTCAGCCAGGGGGTCTCGACCTATAACGTGCTCAATCGCGAGGTGACGGCAATCGCTCTGGATGTCAGTCGCGATGGGAAACCTGCAGGCGTCATGACGAGCGAGAAGCGGCAGCATGTCGACAGCCGGGGCACACCCACGTTCGAGCCTTCGACAGAAGTCGGGATCAGAAGCTCCTTCAGGGAAGACGTGTACATCGTTCTTGCCGGCGTGCAGGGCGACGAGAGCGCCGAGCTCCGCGTCACGTTCAATCCGCTGGTGCGATGGGTGTGGCTGGGCGGCATTCTGATGGTGATCGGCGGGCTGATCGTGATGTGGCCGCAGTCGCGCCGCCGGCGCGTGCAGGGCGGGTACGCCGCGAGAATGGAGCCCGGCCACTCACCCGAGCCTGAGCGCGAGCTGGTAGGAGCCTGATGCCGAGCCGGCGGGAATTTCTCGTCGCTCTCACCACGGGCATCGGCATAATCTCGGCGAAGGCTGCCGCTGCTCGCGCGCAGCAAATGACGCAGACATTCTCCGGCCCGATGCAGCAGGATGCGTATCAGCCGGTGAAGCTCGCGGCAAAACCAAACGCCGTCGCATCGATGTCGGTGGCTCAGCGGGACGATCTCGAGCACCAGATAAAATGCCAGTGCGGATGTCCGCTCGACGTATACACGTGCCGGACAACGGACTTCTCCTGCAGCGTCTCTCCGCAGATGCACTCTGATGTCATGTCGCTCGTGTCCGGAGGATACGGCTCAACCGAAATACTCCGCGCATTTCAGGACGTTTACGGTGAGCGAGTTCTGATGTCACCGGTCAAAGCGGGATTCAACTGGTTCGGCTACCTGACTCCGTCGGTCGCCATCGCAACGGGCGCGATAGTGCTGTATACACTGATTCGGCGCTGGGGCGCCCGCGCCGCGCTGAAGCGCGCGGCGGTGACCGTTCCAAGCGATGCCACGCCGGCAGAACGAGAGACGATCGACGCCGCCCTTCGGGATGACAGTTGACCGCTCTGCTTGTCGGGACGGTGCTCGCGCTGGGCGCCCTGTCGTTCGTGCTCTATCCGCTCTTCATGAGTGGGCCGCCGG
>JALYJX010000578.1 GCA_030775065.1 Gemmatimonadota bacterium
CTACTCTGTCGTACTTCTGAAAAAAAACGGCGTCTAATTCCTAACGCGGCCTAGCCGCAACCAATACGTTCACCCCGCCTGACCGGAGGGTTCGATGAATATTCCGTCTCAAGCGGCCTTCACTGCGGCCGCGATTCTTCTAATGGCTCTGGCTTTCACGCCGCAGCACGGCTGGACGCAGACGCCAGCACAAATGGAGTACGAGCGCCAGCAACGCGAGTACCGGCAGCAGCTAGAGCGCCAGCGCCAGGAGCAGCAACAGCAGCAGCAGCTAATGAATGAGAACGCGCGCCGACAACAGGAGGAGTCGAGGCGGCTGAATACTCCCGCGAGCCAAAGCGCAACGCCCAGCTACCAAGCCGCTACACCGCAGACGACTGCGCGGCAACCGGGAACCGGCACGGACGCGACGGCTGCCACAGCGGCGGCGAAGTGGGTGAAGGTTGAAAGCTCGCCAGGCGGCCGCGACATCTACGCCGATTCCGTCACTATCCTCAGGACCGGAAACACGGCGAAGATGTGGGACATGCGGGACTTCAAGACCGCGCAAGTAGTCCAGGGCACGCGGTTTTCGTCATTTAAAGCGCAGCACGAATACGACTGCAAAAGCGCTCGGATGCGGAATCTTTCCGTCACAGCGTTTTCTGGAAATATGGGCGCGGGACAGGCTCTTCGCTCCGAGAACACGCGTCTCACCTGGGAGGCTGTTACTCCCGGTAGCACCGAGGAAGTTCTTCTGAAGGTTGCCTGCGCGAAGAAGTAGGACCTTGGCGAGGCATTCGGAGGAGAGAATGTGACCGAACATGTTCGAGCACGTTCGGCAAATCCTTGGCCGCGCTGGCGAAGTATTGGCTTCCCGAGAGCGGTACCGAGTATGTTTCCGTAATTCGGACGGTGTGAGCCGTACGATCCACCCAAACTTGGAGGAGCAATCATGAACGCACGCAACACCGCATCTCGTTACCCCGTGTCAGGGCCAGAAAGGATCCCGATGTTCAGTCGACGCGCTCGTGCGTGGATCGGACCTTTCGCTGTGGTGTTGCTGGCCGCAGCAGCGGGTGCCCATGCCGACGTGGTCACCGATTCGAACGCGAAGGCCGCCGAAATCGCATCCAAGATGCCGGGGACCCCGCCCGCCGTCAGGGCGATGGCGATCGTTCAGGTCTCGGTGTTCGAGGCCGCGAACGCGATCACCGGGCGTTACCCCGCGTCATCTCGTGTGAAAGTGGTGGCGCCGCCCGGGGCGTCGGTCGATGCAGCGGTCTCGGCCGCGACGCGAACCGCGCTGCTCAAGCTAATTCCGGCGCAGCAGGCGGCGATCGACGCCGACTATCAGGCGGCCCTGCGTTTGTTGCCTGACAGTCGCGCGAAATCAGACGGCATCGCCGTCGGCGAGCAGGCGGCGGTTGCGGTCTTTGAAATGTGTGCGAGCGATCGCGCCGTAGCACCGAACACGTATCGCCCCCACGCAGCCCCCGGCGTCTATGTGCCAACGACGTCGCCAGCCGTGCCCCACTGGGGAAAAAGACGGCCATGGGTGATGACGAGCGGCGACCAGTTTCGCCCCGGTCCGCCGCCAAGCTTGACGAGCGATGTATGGAAGCGGGACTTCAATGAGATCAAGGCGCTCGGCGCGATGACCGGCTCCAAGCGCTCGGCGGAACAGACCGCCATCGCGAAGTTTTGGGAGGCGACCGCTCCGGTCGTGTACTGGCCCGTCGCACGTTCTGTCGCGAATGCGCCCGGCCGTGACGTCACCGAGAACGCACGCCTGTTCGCGGTGGCAGCGATGGCGATGGACGATGCGCTGATCGCCGTCTTCGAGGCTAAGTACACCTACAACTTCTGGCGGCCGGTCACGGCCATTCGTAACGCAGAAGGCGATGGCCGCGATCCGGGTTGGCTGCCCTTCGTCGATACGCCGATGCACCCCGAGTATCCATGCGCGCACTGCATCATCGCGGCGTCGCTCGGCGCCGTGCTGCAAGCTGAGATCGGGAAAGGTCCGACGCCGAAGCTCACTTCGTCCAGCTCGACCGCGGGCGGCGCGATACGCACGTGGAACACTGTCAACGAGTTCTCGCAGGAAGTCGCAATGGCTCGTATCTACGACGGCGTGCATTACCGTAACTCGACGGAGGTTGGTAGCGCGATGGGGCAGAAGATCGGCGAGCTCGCAGTGAAGAGCCTTCCGAAGGCAAGTCCCTGAGC
>JALYJX010000579.1 GCA_030775065.1 Gemmatimonadota bacterium
AAGCCTGGCTTTACAAGCGGTTTTCGTAGCGGTATGGCCCCGTTATGAAGGTTATGAAGGGGCCAGGTAGCGACAACATTCCGGCAAATACCTGACATAAGAAGGCCGGCAGACGCCGCACAGGAATCCTGACCGTTTAGCCCGTGTAGTCAGCTATAACAAAGAGGCGAGAACCCTCAGAATATGGGATGGCAATAGCCAGCAACCCATAACGCAGGAGGTATTCTCGCCATGAAGAAGCGTAGCTATCGTGCTCAGAAAGTCAACGAGGTTCGGTGGGAAGAGGTGGCCGATCGGGTCAAGGACAAGGCGGTGGTGTGGGCGGTGGATGTCGCCAAGGTCGAGCAGTATGGGGTCTTAATGGACAGTGAGCGGCAGGTGGTGGTCACGGTGAAGTGGGCGCATCCGGTTGAGACACCGGCGCTCCTTGAGCGGCTGAGAGGCTTAGCCTGTGGGTCGCTCAAGGCGGTGATGGAGTCCACCGGGGTCTATGGGGACACGCTGCGTAGGCAACTGCGTGAGGCCGGTATTGAGGTCCATCAGATGAGCGCCAAGCGCGTGCACGATGCCTGTGAGGTCTATGACGGCGTGCCGAGCATGCATGATGCGAAGGCGGCGCAGGTGATCGGGCGGCTGTACTTTGAAGGGGCGAGTCGGGTGTGGGTGGAAGCGAGCGAGCAGCAGCGCAGCCACGATGCCATCGGGCGGCTCTACCGACTCTACCAGAAGCAGCACCAGCAGCAGCAGAACCGGCTGGAGGCGGCGCTGCAACGGCACTGGCCGGAGCTGACCGAATATCTGGAGCTCGACAGCGTCACGCTGGAGGATCTGCTATTGAGCTTCGGGTCCCCGGCGGAGCTCAGCGCGCAGGCCGAGGAAGGCCGCGAGCGGATGCGGCGGGTCTCCCGCGGAAAGCTTGCGGCGGAGAAGATCGAGGCAGTGCTCGAGAGCGCCCGTGAGACGATCGGTGTGCCGTGCGTGGCGGCCGAGCGGGATTACCTCATGGCCCTGGGCGCCGAGCTGCGCCATAGCCGCGAGGAGAAGGAGCGGGTGGGGGTGCGGCTTTCAGCGCTGACACAGGCGGATCCAGAGCTTCACGCCCTGGGCATGACCATCGGCAAGGTGACGACCGGCCTGCTCATCGCCGAGGGTCTGGACCCACGGGCGTATGCGAATAGCGGCAGTTACTGCAAGGCGTTCGGGCTGAACCTCAAGGAGAGGAGCAGCGGTCAGCACAAGGGGCAGCTCAAGATCACCAAGCGGGGCTCCGGGCCGGCTCGGCGCGATCTCTATCTCGCGACCCTGCGTTTGATCAACCACAATGAGATTGTCAGCACCTGGTACGAGAAAAAGGTACAGGCCCAGGGCGGGCGCCACAAGTTGAAGATCGTGGTGGCCTTGATGCGCAAACTCTCCCGCGCCCTGTGGTATGTGGCGCGCGGGCAGGCCTTTGACGCCCGCAGGCTCTGCGCAGTGGGCTGACAAGGTTCAGAAACAAGACACTCGCAATGCGGAGGACCCTACCATGCCACCCTGATCACAGGCGCACCACTGTGTTGGCCGGTTTCCGTCGGAGTGACCTTCAATCCTAACCCGTGGTATCCACATCGGAATACCCCCGCGAAGTCCCAAGGCACTCCCCGGATCTGCTGTGGACCGAATGCCCGATGAAGCTGAGCCGATGCCGTCTAACGGACATCCCATGACAGGTCAGGCTTACCCCACAGGTGGCTGATCCCGGAACGCCGGAACACACGAATCGATACACCCTGTCCATACCGCCGAGCATACTTGCATTTTGATAAAATCAAGTGTGAAAGATCAGTATGGGGAAAAGCCGGGTAACTGAGAGAAAAAAGGGGGCTTGACAAAGCTATGACAGGGCGGAACCGTGAAGCGGGTTCCGCCGGATGTGTGCGGCCACCATTCGGCGCATTACGGCTATCGCCTAATGCGCCCTCGGGCTTTGCCAAGTCTAACCCAATGCGTCTAATATTCATCGTGGACCTCCTCCCTCGTTGCTTGGCAACAAAATCAACTTCCATTGTGACACATCAACGCCCCAGAGTCGGGGAGGTCCATGTCATTCGTTAGGCGGCAGTAGGCAGAGTACATCGGGCGAAGTAAAGTGAGCGAGACGCTTGAGGCGATTAAGCAGCTCGTTACTGCACAGGAAGTTCGGATATCCGAGCATGGT
>JALYJX010000580.1 GCA_030775065.1 Gemmatimonadota bacterium
GGTGGAGATCGTCCACACGGGCACACCGTGCTGGGTCGCCGCGCGCAACACCCCCTGCACCTGTTCGACGTTGGCCGGTGCCACGGCAGCCGAGGCCTGATGCGCCGCCTTGGGCGTGGTCGCGTACTGGTCGTGGTAAGCAGTCAGATCCCATTCGGGATCCTGGAAGACGTTGTTCTTGCCGACGACGTTCTGGACAGCGGCCACGAACCCGCGGAAGGACTTTTCGCTGACACCTGGAGGAAGTATTCCAGCCATCACGCCTTCCTCATCGGCCGAGCCAGCAACGAGGCCCTTACCTTGCCGTCCCAGCGCTGCGAATTCAGGCGCTGAGTGGTCCGCACTTCGTGCGACAGTCCGACCGCCTCTCCCGCTAGATTCACCAAAACAGCGGCGAACTCGTCTTCGGAACGAGCGTGCGCGAGCACGCTCGAGAGCGCAGGGGCCAGGACAGTGGGCACGTCAAGACGATGCGCCGCCTGCCCGTCTGCGCCGTGCAGACCCTGCACGATCACATGCCAATGGCTGCCAAGCTGGGTGCGCAGCGCGAATACGGCCGCCGGCGTGCCGAGCGCGACCAGCGCGGAATGGCCGGTGGCAAGCAAGGCCGCACCCTCGACGTGGGCATTGTCGGCCGCAGTATCCAGGCTCAGCGGACGACGTTCCACGGTCGTCACGGCGTCGAGACCGTGAGACGGCGCGTGGGCGCGATCTGTGAACAGCAACACCGAACGCTCACCTTTGCGCGGGACCTGAAGAGCTTCGGCCCAGGCAGGCAGGGCGGCGGTGCCGCAAAGACCAGCAGCGCCAGTCAGGAAGCTGCGACGCGTCGTCATTTTTCCTCCATCGCATGGGGAACCCACGAGCGTCAAAAGCCGCCCGTGTTGCCGTACGTCGCCCCCAACCCGCAGACGCATACGGATCATTCGGAGAAGCGAGCATAGCTAAGGAGGCCATTCAGAGCTGTGATGGCCGCTATTCGCGCGCCCACGTTCACGCAGCCGTCACGGTGCTCGACCATGCCACCTTACGAAAACGTCAATCAATGAATTCAAGGGCCGCCGCGTTCGATGGCGGGCCCAACCGTTCCTGGAGGATGAACATGGCAAAACGCTTACTGACCGTGGACGATGTGAAAGGCGCGTGGGCCATCATGCCGACGCCAGCCAAGTCCGATGCTTCGAGCTGGCGTTCCGAGAAAACGGTGGACCTGGATGAGACCGCTCGCGTGGTCGAGCAGCTCATCGCCGCCGGCGTCAACGCGATCCTTTCGCTCGGTACGCTCGGCGAGTGCTCGACTCTAACCTGGGATGAGAAGGCGGCCTTCATGCGGACGGTCGTGGAGACGGCTCGCGGACGCATCCCGGTCTTTGGCGGTACCAGCTCTCTGTCCACGCGCGAGACGGTACGCCAGACACGCGAAGCGAGCGGGATTGGCGTGGACGGCGTCATGGTTGGCCCGCCAATGTGGTGTGCGCCGGACGTGCCGACCGCCGTGCAGTTCTTCCGCGACCTCGCCGAGGCCTGTCCGGACACGGCGATCTGTGTGTACGCGAACACCGAGGCGTTCCGCTTCGATTTCCCGCGTCCGTTCTGGGCGCAGGTGTCCGAGCTGCCGCAGGTCATCACCGCGAAATACATCGGCATCGGCACCTTGCTCCCTGACATCAGCGTCAGCCGCAGGCGCATTCGATTCCTGCCGTTGGATTTAGATTATTACGGCGCCGCGCGACTCGACCCCGAGTTCTGCACCGCGTTCTGGACCAGCGGCGCAGTC
The DNA here is from genome assembly GCA_030775065.1 of Gemmatimonadota bacterium. Classification (GTDB taxonomy): domain Bacteria; phylum Gemmatimonadota; class Gemmatimonadetes; order Gemmatimonadales; family Gemmatimonadaceae; genus UBA4720. The sequence goes on from JALYJX010000580.1 coordinate 1,778, forward strand.
TGCGGACCCAACCCTGTCATGCGCCTGCGCGATGCCGTAGACAAGGCACGCGGCACGGGAGCCGCCAACGACTGGGCGGAGGCGTACAAGCTCACGGGCATGATCGCTCAGACGTACCAGACACTGTTCCCGAACGGCTCGTTCAAAGAGTTCTCGATGTACAACATTGGCATTGAGAAAGCGCGCATGGATGCCGCCGGCTGGATGAAGGCGGGTCCGTGCCGTCCGCCTTACCATCTGGTTCCTGCGCCCTACCTGGAGGGCGCGCGCGAATCGGGCCGCCGCTGGAAAGCCCTGCATGAGCAGCTCGCCGCGCGCTGAGCGCGACGCGGCATTAGAAACAAGATAGCGAGGAGAGACGAAGATGGGATGGCTCGACAATTCGGTGGCTCTGGTCACCGGCGGTGGTTCTGGGC
>JALYJX010000581.1 GCA_030775065.1 Gemmatimonadota bacterium
AAGAGAGTCACTGGGGCTAACTCCCCGAATCCCGCCAGCGGCAGTGCGGCGACCGCCGATGTAATCGGATAGTTGAACACCATGACCGCGTCATACTCGCCGCCCGGTCGGATCACCGTGTAGGGATTCTGACCCTGCAAAAGGGCCTTCCCCGCGTACCAGAAAACGCTGAAGTCGGTATCGGTAACGCCGAATGTTCTGTGGGCCATCAGGGGCATCAGCGCCGCTGCTGTCGCGATCGCCACTGCGACAATTAGTCGAGAGCGGACGCTGGGACGGGTCAACTTCGATTGATCGAGCGTTTCCGGCAGGTTGGGCATCGGGCGACAAAACTACCGCGATCAACTACTTCCTGCGCGCCTGACGCTCCCCAGAGGGGCGATTACTCGTGCGCGGGCAGGGGCTCCATTGTCTCGGGGTTCACCGGCACCTGAACCTCATCCCGGTACGGCGAGGTCATAAGCACTACGCGCATCCGCGGGAACGCGTCCATGAATGCCATGTAGCAAAGCCCCCATGCGCCGAGCAAGCCAAGCGCGACACCAGGCTCCCAGATGCCGAACGGAATTCCCTTGGCGTCCGGATACAGCGACGGATAAACCTCGATGTAGCGGTGCAGCCACAAGCCGATAAGAGTGCAGCTCGCGAAAAACAGCATCGTCGGCAGAAACACCTTCGCCGAGCGCGCCATCAGCCCGAAGAAAGGCGCGAACATGAACGCCACCCCGGTCAGCGTGAGCCACATCCACGGCGCGATCAGCCTCAGGCGCATCCAATGCGTTTCCTCGCCCATGTTGCCATACCATATGACGAGGTACTGACCGAACGTCAGATAGCCCCAGAACGCGGTGAACGCGAAACACAGCTTCCCGAGATCATGGATGTGCTTTTCCGTGATCAGATCATAGCGATCGAGATACCGCCGCCACGAAATCGTAAGAATCGTGAAGCTCGCGAGTGCCGTCACCCACCCGCCCATGAAGAACCACCACCCGTACAGCGTGCTCTGGAAATGGATGTCGAGAGACATCGAGAGGTCCCACGACAGCACCATCCAGAACAGCGCGAACGCGAGCCCGAGAAAAACGGCAAGCTTGCCCTGAAGCGAATGCGTCGAGTGAATCTCGCGCCGCTCGTCTCTGAACCCGCGACGCATCCGCTCGCGAATCTTCCTCGCCCACCCGGCTCCGGCTTCGCCCGTGAGGCCTACGTCGAGTCGAACACTCGTGTAGATATACCACAGGCTGAGGCCCGCGATGATCCCGAAAAGAATTACGTCGCGCGGAATCAGAAACGCCGGATTGAGATATATCTGCTTCTCCGGAATCGGTACCGGCTCGACGGCCCATGGGAAGATGTGGCTCGATCCTAGAAAGATCAGCAGCAGCAGCACGAAGGCCACCGGCAGGAACGCGACATAACCCTCGAGAAACCGGATCACGGTTCTCGACCATCGCGCGGTGGTGATGCGCTGTACTGCCACGAACATCACGCCGGCGGACGAAACGCTCGTGAAGTACAGCCAGTTGAAGAGCAGCGACCGCCAGACCCTGTCGGGCGCCGCGAAAATTCCGACGACGAACACCAGCACACCGGCGACGGCGAATACGATACACAGCGTCCGCAGGCGTGCCGGAAGCTGTCGCGACGTCCCGGCGAGGATTTCCTCACGCGCCGGCATGTGGAATTCGTGGCTCATCGGTGCGCTCCGGCGGCAACAGAATCAGGCCGCGGCCCCCCAACCAGCGTGTCGCCCGCGGCCGTCGGTGCCGGTGCATGCGCCGCAGTCGCCTCGCCTATCGCGACCGGCTTCATGAACGGAGCTTGGCGAGTGGGCGCCGTTCGAGTGGAACCCGGTACTCTGTCGCCGGTGACACCAGGCGCAGCGAGCGCCCCCGTCGGAACGGTTCTGCCGAGCGCACCCTGAAGCCCGCGCAGATAATTCACGACGTCCCAGCGCTCCGGCTCCTCGATCCGATTGTACGAGGGCATCAATCCCCGGCCGTTGCGGATCATTCCGTAGATGTACCCATCGCTGCGTCCCTTCGTGATGTCCATCACGAGACTGATTCCGGGCATTCCGAATTTCGTCGCCGGCCCGTCGCCCATGCCCTTGTCGCCGTGACAGACGGCACAGTTGATCTGGTAATACTTGCGTCCGTTGACGAGCGACGCTTCGCTCACAGCCACGG
>JALYJX010000582.1 GCA_030775065.1 Gemmatimonadota bacterium
GCGTATCGCGCTCGACGACGCGCATGTCGCGGCCGGGGAGATCGATTACATCAACGCGCACGGGAGCTCCACGCCGCTCAACGATCCCACCGAGACGCTCGCGATCAAGGATGTGTTCGGCGACCACGCGTATCGCCTGCCGATGAGTGGAACAAAGGGCTACTACGGTCACGCCCTCGGTGCGTCGGGAGCGATCGAGGCGGCCATCTGTGCGATGGCGATTGAGCGGGAATGGCTTCCTCCGACCGTCAACCTCGCCGTTGCCGACGACGCGTGCGATCTTAACTTTCTGCCGCAAAGCGGTTGCAGCGCCCGCGTCGATCACATCCTCACGAATTCTTTCGGATTCGGCGGAATCAACGCAGCACTGGTTCTTCGTCGCGTAAACTGAGATCAGATCTTTAGCTGGCAGCCGGCGGCGCTGAGCTGCTAGCGGGTAGTGTGCAGTCCTCGGTTGCAGTTTGGATCTACGCTCAACGATAACGGAGCCCGGTTATGCGCGACTCGTGGCGTCATTTCGTGGCCGAACTGATTGGGACCTTCGCCCTGGTGTTTGTCGGGGGCGCATCCGTCATGATCGCGAAGGACAGCGCGACGCCAACCGGACTTGTGGAGATAGCCCTGGCGCACGGGCTTATCCTCGCCGTCATGGTCAGCGCATTCATGCGCATTTCCGGCCACTTCAATCCCGCTGTGACGATCGGCTTTCTCGCGACGCGACGCATCGAGCCCATCATGGCTGGCGTCTACATCTGCGCGCAGATAATCGGCGCCCTGCTCGGCGCGTATTTCCTGAAATGGACTTTTCCGTTCACGTTGTTTCAGTCGACCCACGGCGGGGGCCAGGCGCTGGCGCTTCAGGTGTCGGGCACGCAAGGCTTCGTGCTGGAAGCGGTGGCGACATTCTTCCTCATGCTCGCCGTTTTTGGAACCGTCGTCGATCCGAAGGCGCCACGCATCGGCGGCCTTGGTATCGGATTCGTTGTCGCTGCCGATATCCTCGCGATCGGTCCACTGACGGGAGCGGGGATGAATCCCGCGCGCTCGTTCGGGCCGGCGGTGGCCAGCGGATTCTTCGAGGCGCAGTTCCTTTACTGGCTGGCACCAATCACCGGTGCAATCGTGGCCGCGCTGCTTTATGAGCACCTGTTCCTGCAGCGCGGGGTCGAACCGGTGGATCACGGGGTGCTCAAGCCTGCCACTCCGGGCAAGGGACGGCATGGGGCGGAGCACGGATGAAGCGCTACCGGTCCACCTTTGGTCCAGGGACCGGATGCTCGGCCGTCGTCGACTCGATCACCGGTGAGCTCTCTGCCGGCGGTGTAAGCTCGGGAGATGGTTTTGGAGCAGACGCAGGCGGCTCGGCGTAACGCTCCATCTGCGATGTGAGCGCAAGGCTGACCAGAACCAGTCCTCCTGCAACAACGTAAGGCACGCCTTTTCCCAGCCGGTCCATCGCGAAGCCAGTCGCCAGCGGAAAGGACACTCGCGAGATGCCGCCGAAGGTATGCTGTACTCCCATGTACAGCCCTCGCTCCGATTTCGAAACGACGCGCGACAGCATCGCGGTTACGGCGGGAAAAATGAACGCCGTCCCGAGAGGCATCAGCGTGAAGGAAAGAAAGAGAATCGGGTACGAGTTGATCGCGGCCACAAGCGCGAGACCGGCTGCAAGGAGTACAAGTCCCAGGCGGCACAATCTCGCTTCGCCCAGCCACTCGATCATCCGGCCAAGTATTCCGGTGCGGACAATCACTCCAATTCCGCCGAGGTACATGATGAAGTAGCCGACGTTCTGCTCATCGACGGCGAGGCGATCGGCAAGAACGAGTGGCAGAATCGCTCCGGTGCCGTAGAAAGCGCCGATGGCAATTGCGTAGATCAGGATCAGGCGCGTCGCGGGATCATGGGGATTCATGAGCACGCGCATCACCCCTCCGCCTTCGCTCTGCTGATGCCCCGCTGCCGCCATTTCCATCGTCGCCGTTCCGCGCGACTCGCGCAGAAACTTCCATGCGAATGCGCTCACGAGAATGCAAAGTGCGGCTGACCCGAGACCTGGGGCGTGCCGTCCTCCAAATCGCACGAGCGCGGAGCCGATCGCCGGCCCGGTCACTGCGCCCAGACTGGTCACCGCGGAGAGCCAGCCGAGCATCTTTGCGCGATCCTTCGTGTCGCTGACGTCAGACA
>JALYJX010000583.1 GCA_030775065.1 Gemmatimonadota bacterium
GAAACCGGCAGCGGCGTGTCATGTTGAATCTTGTCCACGAGGTTTACGAGATCGGCGCGCAGGACCGGGCTCCGATCCAAGGGATTCTGTCGGGTCGAGGAAGGATCCTGCTCCAGGTAATCGAGCAGGAGCGCGTCTGGGAAATACGGTCGTTCGATGTGCGCGGCCGAATGGATCTCGTGCACCTTGTAATGGTCGAGCTGGGCGGGACGGCCGGGCGGCTGGGGGCGGAGGCTGCGCGGGAACAATTGGACATCGGTCTCCGACTGCACGAGCACCACGGGTCCCTCGCTGGGATCATCCGGACCGTCGCACGGCAGGGATGCCAGGTCGCTCGCGGTGACATCGGGGCACAGCGAAGATTTCTGGCGGAATTTTTGCGTGTCGAAAAATCCAGCCAGCAGCATGCCGTCCAGCACGCGCCCGCGCGAAAAGATGGGGTCGGCCGATCCCCAGGTCGAGTTGAGGTGATGGGGATCGGCGATGACCGCCTTCAGCTGCCTCGCGGTGTACGAGTAACCAAAGCCGACCACGTCGCTGACCGGGCATAGATCCGTGCGCTCGGCACCGGTGAAATTGAGCGGAGTCTTCGGCCCGCGCAGCCATCGCGAGACGTCGCGATAAAGAATCGCGTAGTCCTGCGGCCTTTCCAGATGCAATCCCAAATCAATGTTGTCGGAAAGGCCCGCGATGTACTCGAGCTCACCGGAGAAGTTGTTGGCTTGAAACCCCATGTAGACGACTCCACCGCCGCCGTGACCGGGATCGCCGAAGAGGAACCACTCGCGAAGATTGGCCCAGGCCTCGTGATAGCCCTGATCGAGCAGCGGGTCGTAGACGGGGTCATTCTGTGCTTGCACGACTCCCGCAAAGGCTCCCGGCGGGAATTCGGGGGAGCCGATTTGATACGGGTGGATTAGCTCAACCAGCCGCACGTGGGCCAGGCGCCCGCTGTCGCAGTGATTGGCCTTGGGGGCGACGATGCGTACTGGAACTTTGTAGCTGCTACAGGTGCCGTCCCAGAAGCGGTGGAAATTCGAATTGCTGATCGTCCCGACGAGGTCGTCGTTCGAAGCGTGGGCGTAGGAGTCTGCGGCAATCCCGTTGAAAGTCCCCCTGCGGACGATCTCGACGATGGGCTCGGCTTCGGGAAGCGAACAGGAATCACCCGTGGTCCTCTTTCCCTTCAGAAGCGTGTTAGCGCCGCTGCGCTCCCGGGCGACCGTGCCGCTGAGCGGTGAACAGGCTAGTTGGAGCGCGACTGCAGCGGGCGCAATGATGAGTACCAAGACAGACCTGCTGAGCGCTCTCATACAGAATCCAACATACACAAATGATCAAAATTAAAGAAGATCACCTCGTGCCCCACGATGCAGAACTGTGCAGGACTGATACACGCAAAACTCTTGCCGAAAAAACCGCAGACTCCCTGACCTTCTTGAAGCACAGGCTCAAATCAGGGGCCTGCTGTTCCCCCTATCTGCGGGGAGTGTTGTAGTAGCTCCAGCAAAAGAACCCCGGCGTAAGGCCGGGGTTCTGTGATTAAACTAGTTCGGAGCACCGCACCTTTCGATGCGGCCGTCTCGAGGATCAGTCCGCGCCGAGCGGCGGATTACTTCTTGTCGTAGACGAGGACGTTGTCGTAAGACTTCCCATCCGCGCCGGTGCCCTTGCCCGATAACGTGAGGACTTTGCCGTCCTTCGAGACGGAGCGAGTGCTCGTCCCGATAACCTTGCCAGCCTTCTTCTGCTCGCTCTTGACTGTGTGGCTGTCCACTTGCTTCAACGCCAGGGCGTCGAAGTTGGGTGATCCCGTCACGGGATAATCCTTGCCGTCCGCCTTGAACGTCGACTTGACAACGGTCTCCTTTCCGTCCGCGCCGACATTCGTCCAACTCAGAGCGGTGCCCTCGGCGGTTGCCGTGTAAGTCCGGACTTCGCTCTTCGGTGCGGGGCCAGGACTGAACTTCGACTTCGCGACATTGAGATGCCAGGTCCCGATGACGGGATCGGTGTCACCTGCCACGGCCATTGAGATGCTTCCGGTGGCAAGGAGGATGGCGGCAAATACGGTTTTCAGAATGGCTTTCATGTTGAATGATTCCCCAAAGTGGTGTGTTTATGATCTATCGCTTCGCATTGGCGCACGCGCACCCGTAGGCGGGCTTTTAGTGAGAATGCTACTGGAT